>CANIIA010000014.1 GCA_947467435.1 Betaproteobacteria bacterium | reverse complement strand
GCTTGTAATAAAAAAATTTCGGCGCTACGTCGGATGGTGTTCGAGTCATCGATCACCAGCACCTTGACGCCGGCAAGCGTTTCGTTTTGCGAAGCCCCTGAGTCCATACCGCCCTCGTTTGTGAGGGGGCAGTGTCACTGCGTGCGCAGGGGAGCGCAATAAGAAATAAGTTAAAAGCTGTCAGGTTTCAGTGAGAAAATACACAGCATTCGCGCGTTAAGTTCGCGCGTACACCTAAACCAAAGATCAGATTTCGATCATCTCGAAATCATCTTTGCGCGCGCCACATTCTGGGCAGGTCCAGTTGATGGGCACATCTTCCCAACGCGTACCCGGGGCAATGCCTTCATCAGGTAAGCCAGCGGCTTCATCGTAGATCCAGCCGCAAATCAGGCACATCCAAGTACGGAACGCTGCAGTTTCAGACATAAGCAAGAGATGAGTGAGTTAAAATGCCTTTGCATCTTAACCCATTCATCCGCGATTCGTCCGCTGTTTGCGTCGCGGGCAAGGTTCCCCCGCCATGTCTGCGCTTCCACCCACTGTGCTTACCTTTGCGGGCTCTGATCCCACCAGCGGAGCAGGGCTGCAAGCCGATGTGCTCACGCTCGCTAGCATGGGCTGCCATCCATTGTCGGTGGTAACTGCGCTCACGGTTCAAGATACGCGTGGGGTTGAAGATGTAATGGCGATTGATAGTGACTGGGTCAATGAACAAGCACGCAAACTGCTTGAAGACATGCCGGTGGCTGCATTCAAACTCGGCATTCTTGGTTCGGTTGAAAATGTCACCGTGATTGCTGAGATTCTGGCCGATTATCCAGAGATTCCGGTGATTCTTGATCCGGTGCTGTCTTCCGGACGTGGCGACCCACTCGCGACTGAAGACATGATCACGGCCTTACGAGAACTCATCATTCCGCAAAGCACGGTACTCACGCCCAACAGTCTTGAAGTACGGCGACTCACCGAACAAGAAGATGATCGATCAGAGCCACCATTAGAAGATTGCGCAGCACGCTTGATTGATTTGGGCTGTGAGTACGTATTGGTCACCGGCACGCATGAAAACACCCCCGATGTGATCAACACACTGTACGGTGAAAGTGGCCTATTACGCCGCGACCTATGGAAACGTTTACCGGGTACATATCATGGCTCGGGCTGCACCTTAGCCTCTGCATTGGCGGCTACTTTGGCCAATGGATTAGCGGTCACAGATGCTGTGCGCGAAGCGCAGGAATACACCTGGCAAGCGCTCGCCCATGGATTTCGTCCCGGCATGGGACAACATTTACCCGATCGATTTTTTTGGGCCCGCGCCCTCGGCGATGCAGATGCATCACCACAACGTGGCCAACAGCCAAGCTAATCTCTCTATGGAACATCGTGCGTTACGCGGCCTGTATGCCATTACTCCAGAAACACCAGACACCGCGCACTTATGCGCACAAAGTGCGGCGGTCTTGGCCGGTGGTGCGCGTGTCTTGCAATATCGCAGCAAATTGACTCGGACACAGTTACGAGAAGAACAAGCTCATGCCTTAGCCGCTTTGTGTAAACACGCAGGCGCAATTTTTATCGTCAACGACGATGTACCGCTGGCGCTGGCCTGTGATGCCGATGGCGTACATTTAGGTCGTGACGATGGTGATCTTGCTTCTGCACGCCAACGCATTGGCTCGCGGCGTCTTCTTGGTGTGTCTTGTTATAACCAACTCACGCTAGCACAAGCCGCCCAAGCAGCGGGGGCGGATTATGTGGCGTTTGGCAGCGTGTTTTCTTCCGGCACAAAACCCGCTGCGGTGCGCGCGCCCTTGACGTTGTTTTCACAAGCACGTTCACTCAAGCTACCGCTGGTTGCGATCGGTGGGATCACGCTTGAAAACGCTGGCGACGTCCTCGACGCCGGTGCCGATTGTTTAGCCGTCATTGCTGATGTCTTCGATGCCCCTGACCCCAAAGCGCGGGCGCGGGCCTATTCCTTACTCTTTCAATCTAAACAGCCATGAACTCACGTAACGAAGAATTATTTAAACGCGCTCAATTACGCATCCCCGCCGGCGTGAATTCACCGGTGCGTGCTTTTCGTGCCGTCGGTGGCACGCCCCGTTTTTTTGAACGTGCTTTCGGTGCGTATTTGTGGGATGCAGATGGCAAGCGTTACATCGATTACATCGGTTCTTGGGGACCGATGGTGGTGGGTCATTCGCATCCAGCCGTGGTTGAAGCAGTGCAAGCGGCAGCAGCGCGTGCACTGTCGTTTGGCGCACCTACAGAAGCAGAAATTGAACTAGCCGAAACTATTTGTCACTTGATACCTTCCATGGAAATGGTGCGCTTAGTGTCCTCTGGCACCGAAGCCACCATGACAGCGATTCGACTCGCGCGCGGATTTACAGGTCGCGCCAAGATTGTGAAGTTTGAAGGCTGCTATCACGGTCATGCTGATAGCTTGCTGGTCAAAGCGGGCTCTGGCGCGCTGACCTTTGGCAATCCAAGTTCAGCGGGCGTGCCTGCCGACATCGCACAACACACCATCGTGCTCGATTACAACAACAGCGCTCAAGTGCGTGAACTATTTGCAAATCAAGGAGCAAATATTGCCGGCGTGATTGTTGAACCAGTGGCAGGCAATATGAATTTAATTTTGCCGACCAATGGCTTTTTGCAAACCTTGCGCGAGGAATGCACGCGCCACGGTGCATTGCTGATCTTTGATGAGGTGATGACTGGCTTTCGAGTCGCACGCGGTGGCGCACAAGCGCGTTTTGGTATCACCCCAGATCTGACCACACTCGGCAAAGTGATCGGCGGTGGCATGCCCGTTGGCGCCTTTGGGGGTCGCAGCGATGTGATGCAACACATCGCGCCGCTTGGTCCGGTGTATCAAGCTGGCACCTTGTCAGGTAACCCCGTTGCGGTCGCCGCAGGACTGGCAACACTCAAGCTGGTGGCGCAAGCCGGTTATACCGAGGCGATCGAGCGCACCACGCAAGCGTTAGTGAGCGGGCTACAAGCTGAAGCTGATCGCGCGGGCATCGCATTTTCGTCACAAAGTATCGGCAGTATGTTTGGAATTTATTTTCACCAACAAATACCCCAAGGATTCGCGCAGATGATGGCGTGCGATAAAGAACGCTTCAACGCTTTTTTCCACGGCATGCTGGCACAAGGTGTCTATCTCGCGCCGGCCGCCTTCGAAGCTGGTTTTGTTTCTGCTGCGCATGGTGAAGAGGAACTACAAGCCACGTTCCAAGCGGCACGTCATGTTTTTTCAACGCTCGGTGCTTAACCGGGCACGAATCCTTGAAACCCTGGTCCAAGCACCATGCATGCACGCGCGGACATTCTGACCAAAACCTTAACGCCGCTGGACCGGCCGGCACTGAGTCGACATTTTGTTGCCCTCGACGCAGAAGATCGACGTTTGCGTTTTGGCATCGCTCTCACCGATCGAGCAATTTTAGATTACGTCGAACACATCGATTTTGAACGTGACACCGTGCTGGGTGTGTTTGATGACGAGTTACAACTCATTGGTGTTGGACATCTCGCACAAGCCGTTGGTCAAGGCGAACTCGGCGTGTCGGTCTTGCCTGGGTTTCGTGGTCGAGGCATCGGTAACGCGTTGTTAGGTCGAGCACATATGCATGCGCGAAATCACGGTCTCAAACAGCTTTTTATGCATTGCTTATCCGAAAATAGTGCGATGTTGCACTTGGCGCGTAAGCAAGGCATGCGCATTGTTTCGGCCAGTGGTGAAGCCGATGCGCATTTAGCCTTAGCGCCCAGCGATGTGACTTCGCTGGCCACCGAGTTAATGGCCGAACGCGTCGGATTATTTGATTACGCGCTCAAATCGCACGTCTACGCGCTACGTCGCTTGACCTCGGCTTGGACCGATTCAGAGCAAAAAGATCGTGGCGAGTCCAAGAAAGATAAAAAACCCGCCTGAGTCGGTACACGCAGTAATTAAGACGCTTGAGCCGACCGCTGGATCGCGACCAAAGCGCGCCCGCACCCAAGGAATCGCAACGCCCATAAAGGCGGCCAACATTAAGTTCAGCATCGTGGCAAAGGTCATCACTAACCCCAACTGCAAGCTGGCGTATAACCACCAAGCCAAGAGCCCGAGTAATCCGCCCCAGATCAATCCATTGAGCAATGCAACGCTTAACTCTTTGATGATCAACGTGCGCCAATACTGACTTTGTAATTGCCCCAAGGCCAACGCACGTACGATCATCGTGATGGTTTGATTGCCCGAGTTTCCGCCTATGCCTGCAACAATCGGCATTAACGCAGCGAGTGCAACGAGTTTTTCAATCGATCCCTCAAACGCACCAATCACGCGCGAAGCGATAAAGGCGGTGACTAAATTAATCGCCAACCAAGACCAGCGGTTGCGAAAACTATCCCAGACCGGTGCAAAAATATCTTCCTCTTCACGCAAACCGGCTTCTGCTAACGCTTGTTCAGCACTCGATTCACGTACGTAATCAAGCACTGCACTCACCGTGACACGACCAATCAGCTGACCTAAATCATCAACCACCGGCACCGACACCAAGTCATAGCGCTCGAATGCTTGTGCAGCATCTTCGGCACGCTCTTCTGGCGCCAAGGTGAGTGTTTCTGGAATCATCACTTTCGCGACATCAAGTTCTAAATCAGAAACAATCAGGCGCGACAGTGGCAACGTACCTTTTAGATGTTGCTCGCGATCAACCACAAACAACTGGTCAGTATGATCAGGCAGTTCATCGAGGCGGCGCAGATAACGTGTCACCGCTTCGAGTGTCACATCTTCGCGCACGGTGACCATATCAAATTCCATGAGCGCGCCAACCGAGCCTTCGTCATACGACATCGCTGCGCGTAGCTGTTCGCGTTCTTCTAATGGCAGCGCGCGGATGACATCTTGAATCACGTCATCAGGCAGGTCTGGCGCGAGGTCAGCTAACTCATCGGCCTCGAGTGTTTCTGCCGCCGCCACCAACTCTTGCGGATCCATGCTCTCGATGAGCGATTCGCGAACCGCGTCCGAAACTTCGAGCAGGATTTCACCGTCGCGATCGGCCTTGACCAAGTCCCAAACCAGCAAACGCGCTTGTAACGGCAAGGATTCAAGAATGAACGCGATATCTGCCGGATGCAGTCCCTCTAACTTTGCTTGCAGCGCCACCAAATGCTGTTGATGCACCAACTGTTCGACGAGCGCGTGGCGCGGCATTTCTTGACGCGCAAGTAACTCTTGCTCGATTTCTTGTCGATGCAATAATTCCTGCACTTCGCGCAAGTTATCGCGAAGATCTTCAAGCTCTAATCGGTTAGCAAGTTCGGCCATCGTGGTGACGAGCGCGTGAAAGGCCGTTCGTTAAGGTGCCGGCATTGTAAAGAAAGCCCGCGCACAGTGAAACCGCTAAAACAGTGCGTGCTTGAGGGTATGACCGTTTCTATCGATTAGGGAACGGCGGATTGACCCATGCGTTGTAACAATACCGCCGCTTTGCGTTCGATCCACGGCGCGTCACGATGCTGATCAGCGCGCCGTGGCGCAGGCAAAATCGCGGCCAACCAGGCGGCTTGGTCTGGATTTAACTGCGCGGCACCGATCCCGTAGTAATGCCGCGCCGCGGCTTCGGCACCAAACACCCCGTTGCCCCACTCGGCGACATTTAAGTACAGCTCGAGTATGCGTCGCTTATCCATCAGGGTTTCTAGCATCCAAGTAATCGCTGCTTCCTGCGCTTTACGTATCCAAGAGCGCTCGCCAGAAAGAAATAAATTTTTAGCCAATTGCTGACTAATCGTAGAGCCACCGGCGACCACGCGTCCACGCTGTTCATTTTTACGTAGCGCACGTTGAATGCCGTCCCAATCAAAGCCTTCGTGATCGACAAACTTGGCGTCTTCAGCAGCGACCACCGCACGCTTTAAGTTGCCTGAAATGCGTTCATAGCTGACCCATTGCTGGCGCAAATTGGCTTGAGGTTGCTTCAGACGCAGTTCTGATAAGCGCGCCTCCATAAACGCCGTTGAGCGCGGATTAAACTGCGTCCACCACAACAAGTGCGCGAAATACCATAACTGCACGAGTAGCACCGCGCAGACCACGGCAGCCAACATCCAGCCAAGGCTACGCCACATCCGCCTTGCCAATGTCACCGTCATGCGTTTGTACGCAAGGCGGCCAACACGTCTCGACTTGGCGGACGGATGCCGCGCCAAAGTAAAAACGATTCGGCCGCTTGTTCAACCAACATGCCCAATCCATCAGCGACACGCTGAACGCCCGCTGCGCGCGCCGATTGCAAGAACGGTGTCTGTGCACCGTAGAGCATGTCGTAGGCAAACGCGTGGGTTGAATAAATACCGTGCGGGAGGTTTGGCGTTGCGCCATGTAACCCTGCAGACGTTGCGTTGATGACTACATCAAACGATTCACCCGCGAGCTCGTCAATCCCGCAAGCCGTCACATTGCTATAACGCGCAGCCAATGCTTGCGCTTTATCTTTGCTGCGATTCGCAATCACTAAACAAGCGGGATGCGTTTCCAGTAACGGCAACAACACGCCTTGAGCCGCCCCACCGGCACCAAGCAATAACACCCGCTGATGCTGTAACACCACCCCATGATTGGCGATTAAATCTGTCACCAAACCTGCTCCATCGGTGTTATCACCGAGGATGCTTTCCGCATCAAAGCGCAAAGTATTCACCGCTTGCGCTGCTTGTGCCCGTGCGGTGCGTTGATTCGCGTACGCAAAGGCCTCGAGTTTGAATGGCACCGTGATATTCACACCGCGACCCCCAGCCGCACGAAAAGCGGTCACCGTTGCTGCAAACTGATCGAGTGGCGCCAGAATGCGTTCGTACGACATCGCTTGACCGGTGGCTTGCGCAAACGCGGCATGAATTTGCGGCGAGCGTGAGTGTGCGATCGGATGACCAATCACTGCATAGCGATCTTCAATAAGCTTCATCGATCACCTGTCTCGGTCCATAGGCGATCACCCTGACCAAAAAACCATGTGCGCGTAATCACCAAGAGATCGGTGTCAGCGCGAATATCTGGCGGAAAGGCCCCAAAAGGTGCTGCCATTCGGACGATACGAAAGGCAGCGTCGTCCAAAATTTTTAATCCAGAGGAACGATCTAACTCCATCGATTCAATCGTCCCATCGGGTCGTAACGTCACCGTCATGCGTAAGTTGCCATACAAGCGCCCACGCGCTTCGGCAGGATAATTGACGGTGCCAATACGTTCGATTTTTGCACGCCATTCGGCTTCGTATTGCGCGAACCGATACTCCGTTGCACGTGCGCCAATAAACTGACGGCGCGGACGTTTTTGATACGCCTCGATCCGTTGATCAACTTGCGCTTGCAAACGCATACTACTCAACGCGGCGTCGCGTAAATCACGTCCTTCTACGTTTGGCGCAGGCTCTTGTGCTGGTGTGCTCGTGGAGGCACTTGGTATTGGCGTGCGTGATGCGGCATTGGCTTGCGTGAGTAAACGACGTTGTTCTGCTTCGAGCGCCTGTGCGCGTTGCTTTGTTTGGGCTAATTGACGCGCTTCGGATGTGACCGATGGCGCGAGTACGGGCGCAGTGGTCCGACGGTCTTCGTTTACGTGTCCACCACCGTCTAGGTTGGCTTGCGCAAGTGTGCTCGCTTCGGGGGGTTTTTCTTGTGTTTTGCTGTTGACCAACACCACATCTAAACGCGAGGATTGACGCACGCGTAATGCATCTGGAAAGCGAAACTGTACGCTCAACACCAAAACATGAACAAGCAACGACACCCCCAATCCAAGGCATAGCCTGCGAAAGGTGGGATCGTTACGTGTCGTCATTGAGATTGTCAGCACATCAGCCATCACGTCGATGCCGGTTGGCGGCGTTACCGCGCGAATAACGATAGATCGCTATTGTAGTGGGTCTGGCACCAACACATTGCGTAGGTGCCATGCGTAGACGGAGCTACGTGGGCTCGGCCGCCGCGGGGCTTGGTAAGGTCTCGCGCCAGGTGAGCAACACCGTTTTTTCTAAAAGATCGATGGCACCCACCTCTAAAACGACCCGCGCGCCAGAAGGTAGCTCGGGCAACGACGCAACGCGCTGAAGCATCGGCAATCCATCCAAGCGAACCAATTGTTCGCGTACGACGGCACCGTGAATTTGTGCAATATGTTCTTGCTGCAACCAGCGCAAACACCAGTACCGCTCCATTTCGCGTTGGTGCTCGTCATAGCGTGCGTACACCACTTCGAACGCGCGCATCGCCGCCAACAAGGTGTCGGATTGTCGCGTAAACGGCGGCTTGTTTCCATTCAGCGCTGCAATCAACTGCCATTGATTCACCAAATCGACATAGCGCCGAAGCGGCGAGCTCATCCATGCATAACAACTCACGCCTAAACCTTCATGCATTTCAGCGTGCACACTCATTCGAACCTTCCCGGACGTTTGTACGCGGTACAGCGCGGCTACATCGCGCTCAGCCAACAAACCGCCCCACGTTGCGTTGGCTAGGATCATCAGCTCCGACACCAACTTATCCAACGGGGCGCCGCGACGACGTTGCACGATAGACACCTGCTCGTCGTGAATTTCGATGTTGTAATCGAGCACACCACTTGCCACGCTGGGTTTGCCGCGCACGGCCTCGCGCGCGAGTGCAAATTGCCACAGCGTATTGAGTTCAGTTGCATACTCAAGCGTGACAGGCGCACCTTCTGGTAACGCGGTATTTAGCACGTCGTAATCGGCGTGTCGCAGATTACGGGCGATACGAATTCGTTCAACACGCGAATGATGACCGCGCACACTAAAGTCTTCGGCTGCGATATTGAAATACACCGAGACCACTGGCCGTTCGGTTCCTTCATCCAGCGAATACTGTTGCACGACGCGATCAGGCAACATCGTAATTTTGTTCCCTGGCATATAGACGGTCGATAAGCGTTCGCGCGCAATCACATCCATTGCCGAGCCAGGCAAAATACCAAGACCGGGTGCAGCGATATGTACGCCAATGCGCCATTCATCTTCGCTCGTACGCCGTACTGAAAATGCATCATCGATTTCTGTGGTGCCCACATCATCGAGCGAATAGGCCAGCGCTTCGGCTAAGGGCAATTCAGCCTGCATCGTCGGCACTTCGGTGTTGCTAAACCCTGTACCTTCTGGAAAGAACTCAAACAAAAATCGATTCAAGTGATAGTCATGACTCGATGGCAATGCACCTGCGCGTTCAAACAAACGCGCCACACTCAATGAAGTTTGTTTGCATGCGGCTTCGACTGCTTTGGTTTCGTTTTGATTGCGATCAGGTTTATAGAGCAAGACATCGCGCAGTGGACGCAGTGCCTCGGGAAACTCGCCGCGAACCAGCGCGTCTGTCCAGGCGGCCGCGCGTTCGGCTTGTTGGCGTTTTTTTTCTAAACCAGCGAGCGCCGCTTTAAGCGTATCTTCGGGTGCGGCTTGAAAGCGCCCTTTACCGCGGCGATAAAAATAAATAGGGGCTGCTTGTAAACGACACAAAATTCCTGCGGCTTCGATTACGGTGGGTACGCGGCCAACATACTCTTGCGCAAAAGCCATAAAGCCAAACTCTGCTTTGCCTGCGCATTGCCACAAAAAATCGATATCGAGTTCGCTGGCAAACGCATGTGCGGCAGCCAATAATTCTGCTGGGCTTGGCGCCGAAAACTCCAGCACCACTTGCGCAATTTTGATTTTGACGCGGCGTCCGTGTGGTGTATCAATTTGATGCGTGGCCGCAGTGCTTGTGTGCACCGTACCTGCTTTGATCTCACCGTCCTCTTCGTAGAGAAGATGCATGGGGCCGCTCGAAAAGCCCGAATGATACGCGCTCAAGCCAACTTCGTGGTGCGATCAGCGCGCAAGGTTAGGGCATTCCAGCAAAATGCAGCACACGCGGAATCATTTCCGCAAAGCATTGCAAGCTGTGGTCTCCGCCTTGTCGCACCACCGTGCGTGCGCCGGCGTATTTGGTCAATGCATCCCGATAATCGAGCACTTCATCACCCGTTTCAAGCAGTAATAAATAGCGCTCTGGATCGATGTGTGTTTTTTCAAGCGCACTCAGTTCTTCGAGATGCGTTGGCGTGAGTTCGTATTGCGCGCCGGTGTATAAGTTTTGTTGCGGGCCCAAGTATGCGGCCAGTCCAATTTGGGGCAATACGGCAGGCTGGATGAGCACAGCACGACATTGGTATTGCTCCGCACACCACGTGGCATAAAAGCCACCGAGCGAACTACCAACCACGGTGACCTCTTGCCAACCAAACGGCGCAATGATCGCCTCGATTTGCGCTATGGCTTGACTCGGTCGATGCGGCAGCGCCGGGCAATGCCACTGCTGTGCGAGTCCATGATCACGCATCACCGCTGCTAATGTTTGCGCTTTGTGTGATGCTGGCGCGCTATTAAAACCATGTAAGTAGAGAATTCGCTTCACGTGTTTCTGTTCGCATCTTTCGGTTCATACATGTTGGTTAACGTGTTTGGTTGCGTGCCGAGCGCCTCATCTGTTTTATACACGACTTACTTACCGCGTTTGTTTCCCTAAGCGCTCTAGTAATTTGGTATGAATTCCACCAAAGCCGCCATTCGACATGACCAAAACATGATCACCATCACGCGCTTCATGCACAATGGCATTGATCAGTTGCTCGAGTTCTTGCGCGCACACCACGCCATCGCCAAGTGGCTGAAAAACTTCACGCGCATTCCAGCCAAGATCTTTTCCATACACAAACACCCGATCAGCCGCCTGAACGCTTTTGGGTAACGCCGCTTTCATGGTGCCCAGCTTCATGGTGTTCGAGCGTGGCTCAAGCACGGCTAAAATTCGCGCCCGACCTACTTGATGCCGTAAGCCTTCTATCGTGGTTTGTATGGCCGTGGGGTGATGCGCAAAATCGTCATACACAGTCACACCCTGAACCGTACCGCGTCGCTCCATTCTTCGCTTGACACCAGAAAAATCGGACAACGCCTCTATTGCTTGTTGCGGCGACACCCCTGCGTGTGCTGCAGCTGCAATCGCTGCTAGCGCGTTCATTTGATTGTGTTCGCCCAATTGTTGCCAACGCAGCATGCCAACGGCGTTGCCTGCATAAAAAACCTGACCGTCGTTTGACTGTGCTTGTGTTTGGATTGACCAACCCGCGGCGTCACCAAAGGTGACGACGCTTGACCAAGTACCGCGTGCCAACACGCGTTCTAGTGCCGCATCTCGTGCGTTGACGACTAACTGACCCGCGCGCGGAACGGTGCGCACCAAGTGATGGAATTGACGCTCGATATCGGCTAAGTGATCAAAAATATCGGCGTGATCAAATTCCAAATTATTGAGAATGGCTGTTTTGGGGCGGTAATGTACAAATTTTGAGCGCTTATCAAAAAATGCCGTGTCGTATTCGTCGGCTTCGATCACAAACAACGGTGACTGACCGGCCCGCGCCGAAACCGAAAAATTGGCAGGTACACCACCAATTAAAAACCCTGGCTGTTTATCTGCCGCTTCTAATATCCACGCCAGCATGGAAGCCGTTGTGGTCTTGCCATGCGTTCCCGCCACGGCCATCACCCAGCGGTGACGCAGCAGCGAATCGGCAAGCCACTGTGGGCCCGAAACGTAATCGTCACCTGCATCGAGAATAGCCTCCATGAGCGGATTGCCACGACTCACAACATTGCCAATCACCCATACATCCGGCTTTATGTTGCGCTGGCTAGCATCGAAGCCTTCGATTAATTCGATGCCGAGTGCGCGTAACTGGTCGCTCATCGGTGGGTAGACATTGGCGTCGCAGCCCGTCACGCGATAACCAGCGGCCTGTGCAAGCGCCGCCACGCCACCCATAAACGTGCCGCAAATTCCGAGGATATGTATGTGATTTGCTGACATCGTGCGCTTTAATGCAGTTAAAAGTCTTTTTTCGATTGCAGCGAATGACGCACTGCTCCGGTATCATGGCACAGATGAGCCGCCATCGCCCACGCAGCACGAGCTTACGCGCCGAAATCGCAGCGACCGCAGCGCGCCTGATGGCCGAAGATGGCGTCGATGATTTTGCGACAGCCAAACGCAAAGCAGCGCGCCAACTCGGCGTCAACGAACCGCATATGTTGCCAGGCAATGATGAAATTGAAGAAGCATTGCACGCCTACTTGGCGCTATACCAAAGCGACGAACACCCCGAACGCACTCGCACGCTACGTCTCGAAGCGCTCGACATCATGCAGACGCTAGCGCCATTTCATCCTTATTTAACCGGTGCAGTACTAAAAGGATTTGCCGGACCATTTAGCGCCATCGAGCTGCAGTTGTTTCCAGACAGCAGCAAAGAAGTCGAAATTTTTTTACTCGATTACGGGGTGCAATTCACCTCCCGAGAGCTGCGCCGCTATACCGGCGATCAAGCGCGAGCGGTGAGCGTGATCGAAGCTGAATGGAATGGCAGCCCGGTCTGCTTGCATATCTTTGATCCACGCGATGAACGCACAGCCATCAAGTCCAGCCTTGCTGGCAAAGTTATGGAACGTGCAACGATCGCGGAGGTAAAAGCATTGATTGGTAGCGATCATGATTAGTCGTCGCGAACTTCTAGCTGGTCTGGGTGTGGCAACGGTTGCGGCGCTTGGGGGAGTCTGGTTGCGTCAATCTGGTGGGATCAAGAGCCCGCCCGGCGCAGACTTGGCACTTCGCGAAGCGCGCTTCACTGGACTAGATGGTCAGGTGACCGGACTTGAGCAGTGGTCTAACCGCATACTTATCTGTAACTTCTGGGCCACATGGTGCGCGCCCTGTCGCGAGGAAATCCCGCTACTGATGCAATTACGCAGCGATCTTCAGCGAAAAGGAGTGGAAGTTGTTGGTATCGCCTTTGATCAAGCCGAAAAAGTTGCCGCGTTTGCCAAGGAGATGCAGATCAGCTACCCTGTTTTACTAGCAGACGCTGGCGGGATCGGCTTACTGCGCAAACTCGGCAACCCGAGCGGTGGCCTGCCTTTTACATTAGTGATAGACCAACGCGGCGCGATCGCTGGTCAGGTTTTAGGCCTGATCACCGCCCAAAAAATCCTAGATTTGGTCGACCCACTGACCAATAAAATCTAAAATTGACGTTTAAAAGCGTCTATCTGCATCTAAAATTACGCAAAATCCTCTAAAATTGATCCTATCGTGACCACAACAAAGCCAATGCCGGTGCAGTCAGTTTTGGTGATCCAAGGACCGAATCTCAATTTGCTTGGAACTCGACAGCCAGCCATCTACGGGCATGAAACCCTCAACGATATTCATGCCCGACTGCAACGCACCGCCCAATCAGCCGGAATCTCCTTAACGAGCTTCCAAACTAACCACGAGGGCGCGTTAGTGGATCGTATTCAGCAAGCGCCGCGCGATGGCATCGACTTTATTTTGATGAATCCCGGCGCTTATACCCACACCAGCGTGGCGATTCGCGATGCACTTTCGGCCGTCAACATTCCTTTTATTGAAGTGCATCTTTCCAACATTCACGCGCGCGAAGCTTTCCGACACCGTTCGTTTGTCTCGGATATCGCGCTCGGGACCATTTGCGGGCTCGGCAGCCAAGGCTATGACTTGGCACTGAGTTACGCGTTGCAACGCGGTAAGGAGTCCTGATGGATCTACGTAAACTAAAAAAACTCATCGACTTGGTCGAAGAGTCCGGCATCAATGAACTCGAGATCACCGAAGGCGAAGAAAAAGTACGCATCGTCAAAGGCGGCGGCGTGGTGTCGTTGAGCTCAACGCTCGCGATGCAGCCAACCCAAGCGACGCACGTACCACCCGCACCAAGCCCACCGGCGTCTATCGTAGCCGCTCAGACAGAAACGCCTGCCTCAGCTGCTCACGAAGCCCCTGCTTCGGGCCACCAATTAAAGTCGCCAATGGTTGGCACGTTTTATCGTTCGCCATCGCCTGACTCCAAGGTGTTTGTCGAAGTGGGACAACAAGTCAAAGAGGGCGAAACCATCTGCATCATCGAGGCGATGAAGCTGATGAATGAAATCGAGTGCGATCGCTCTGGCACGGTACGCGCCATCTTGGTTGAAAACGGTCAGCCGGTTGAATTCGGCCAGCCACTTTTCCTGATCGACTAACGAATGTTCGGCAAGATCCTCATCGCCAACCGGGGCGAGATTGCGCTACGTATTCAGCGCGCCTGTCGTGAAATGGGTATTCGTACGGTGGTCGTGCACTCTGAAGCCGACACTGAAGCGAAGTACGTCAAACTCGCCGATGAATCGGTATGTATTGGTCCAGCGCCCGCGGCAAAAAGTTACTTAAACGTCCCCGCGATCATTAGTGCCGCTGAAGTCACTGACGCGGAGGCGATTCATCCGGGCTACGGTTTTTTAAGTGAGAACGCTGACTTTGCAGAACGGGTGGAGCAATCCGGCTTTGTGTTTATCGGCCCACACCCTGAAAACATTCGCTTGATGGGCGATAAGGTCAGCGCAAAAAATGCCATGCTCAAAGCCGGTGTGCCATGTGTACCGGGTTCGGAGGGCGCGCTACCCGAATCGCCCGCTGAGATCGTCAAAATTGCCCGCAAGATCGGTTATCCGGTGATTATCAAAGCATCCGGCGGCGGCGGCGGTCGTGGCATGCGTGTCGTACACACCGAGGCGGCACTGCTCAATGCGGTCAATCTCACGCGACAAGAAGCTGGGGCTGCGTTTGGTAATCCCACCGTCTACATGGAAAAGTTTCTCGAGAATCCGCGTCACATCGAAATCCAAATTCTTGCCGATGAACATAAAAACGCCGTCTTTTTAGGTGAACGCGATTGCTCGATGCAGCGGCGTCACCAAAAGGTGATTGAAGAGGCGCCTGCGCCGGGTTTGTCGACACGTTTACGCGACAAAATCGGCGAGCGTTGCGTTGAAGCGTGCAAAAAAATCGGCTATCGCGGTGCAGGGACCTTCGAATTTTTATATGAAGACGGCGAGTTTTATTTCATCGAAATGAATACGCGCGTTCAAGTTGAACACCCTGTGACAGAAATGATTACTGGCATCGATATTGTGCAAACACAGATTCATATCGCTGCGGGTGAAAAGCTTACGTTTCGTCAACGCGACATCGAGTTTCGTGGCCACGCCATTGAGTGTCGAATCAACGCCGAAGATCCGTATCGCTTCACACCTTCGCCAGGAAAAATTACCTCGTATCATCCCCCGGGTGGCCCAGGGATCCGCGTGGATTCGCACGTGTATCAAGGCTATAGCGTGCCGCCAAACTACGATTCGATGGTCGGTAAAGTGATCGCATACGGGGCAACACGTGATCAAGCCATCGGTCGTATGCGCATTGCGCTTTCTGAAATGGTGGTTGAGGGTATTCAAACAAATATTGCGCTACACCAAGATTTACTCACCGACAAAGGCTTCATTCAAGGCGGTGCGTCGATTCATTATCTCGAGCAAAAACTCGCGCTCGAAAAACCTAAACGCGCAAAGTAATTCCGCTGCAAATGGCTTGGATCGCACTTCGACTGCATGCAAGCGCTGAACATGCCGATGCGTTGGCAGATGCCTTAATCGAGCTCGGCGCGTTGTCGGTCACGCTAGATGATGCCGATGCGGGCACCCCAGATGAAGCCGCGCAATTTGCAGAGCCTGGCTTGGCCGCACCTCGCGCTTGGGCACACAATATTCTGACGGTGTTACTCGACCCACACACCCATGCAGCAGGGTTAATCTCAGAAGCAGCTGCACTTTGCGGCATGCCCACACCTGAGTTCAGTGTTGATCAAGTACAAGATCAAGATTGGGTACGCGCTACGCAAGCGCAATTCGAGCCAATCTGTGTACATCAAGGTCTTTGGATTGTTCCCAGCTGGTGTACACCACCCGAACCCACGGCCATCAATATTTCAATTGATCCAGGCTTAGCGTTTGGCACTGGTAGTCATGCCACCACGCGCTTGGTGTTGCGTTGGTTAGCCAACACCATTAGCGCACAGCATCGCGTGCTGGATTACGGTTGTGGTTCTGGCATTTTGGCAATCGCCGCTGCACGCTTAGGTGCTGGGCAAGTCCTTGGCGTTGACATCGATCCACAAGCGTTGATTGCAGCCAGCGATAATGCATTAAAGAACCAGGTAACGATTCCGTTTGTAGCGCCGGCCGATGATCCTGGTGGCCGCTTTGATGTGGTGGTGGCCAATATTTTGGCGAATCCACTGATTGTTCTTGCGCCGCTCATCGAGTCGCGTTGTCTTCAACACTTAGCGCTTTCAGGCATTTTGCAAGACCAAGCAAAAGAAGTAATGACGGCTTATGCGCCGTGGTTTGCGCTCAAGGTGTGTGGCGAAGAAGACGGCTGGGTTTTACTGGCCGGCACACGCCATCACGTGCTTCCGTAACGCAAGATGCAACACGTCAGCTGCCCATCATGTCACATGGTCTTTCGGGTGTTACCCGAAGTACTCACAGCAGCCAACGGACAAACACGCTGCGGCCAATGTGGTCATGTGTTTGATGCTTGGTCAGCAATTTTGGCAACGCCACAGCACGCCACCACACGCTCTGCAGTCACCTTACCTTTGTCCGCAGCGGTGAGCAGCGATATTGCTGGCGCCTTGTTACAACACCCATCCAATGATCTGCCGTTTCTACGACCAAAACCCAAGGTACATCGTGGTTGGTGGCTAGCCAGCCTTTGCGCAGCGCTATTGTTACTTGCACAACTCGCGTTTGATTATCGTGGCGAGCTGAGCGTGTACTTTCCAGCCTTACGTCAGTCGATGATGGGCCCTTGTGTCGGACAGTTTTGTGTTGTGCCCTTACCCAAACGTATCGAATTACTTGGCATCGAATCCTCTGACCTGCAAGTTGATACGCAGCAAAGTACATGGATACTCAACGTGTTGTTACGCAATTACGCGACGTTTGCGCAAGCCTTACCGCATCTTGAATTCACCGTTTTAAATGCACGCGATGAAATCATCAGTCGCCGCGTCTTTACCCCCGAGCAACTGTGGCCAGAAGAGCGTGATCAGCGTGCCTTTGCCCCTTACAGTGAAGAAACGCTACGCTTACGTTTTACCTTGACCGCCGCCGATGCCCATGGGTATCGGTTGTATTTGTTTCATCCCTAAGCGCTTCGGCAAACTTGCACTTTCAGCTATGCTTGTCGTTGCTGCCCCCACGACCCACTTTTAATTGAAAGTATTCTCTTGAGCACACTGATTACCGGCTCGATGGCCTACGACACCATCATGGTGTTTCCCGATCGTTTTAAAAATCATTTACTGGCAGACCAACTGCATATTCTCAACGTTTGTTTTTTAACCCCAGAGATGCGTCGCGAGTTTGGTGGCTGTGCCGGCAACATCGCTTACAACTTAAAATTGCTCGGCGGCGACCCCTTACTCATGGCTGCCGTCGGCGATGACATCGATCCTTACCTAAGTCGCCTCCAACGCCTAGGGATTGATCAAGCACACCTGCGCCGCATTCCTGAGCAATTTACGGCGCAAGCGTTTATCACCACCGATTTGGATGACAACCAAATTACTGCGTTTCATCCGGGTGCCATGAACTTCTCGCACCACAATCACATCAGTAACAAACTCGGTGCACGCTTAGCTATCATCGCCCCCGACGGAAGAGATGGCATGCTGCAACATGCACGTGAATGTGCCGATGCAAACATCCCGTTTATTTTTGATCCTGGCCAAGGTCTGCCGATGTTTTCTGGCGCAGAACTCGATGAGTTGATTGATCTGGCTGACTATGTGGCCGTCAATGATTACGAAGGAAAAATGCTCGAAGAAAAAACTGGGCATTCTTTAGAAAAAATCGCCACGCGTGTACAAGCCTTGATTCAAACCATGGGTGGCGAAGGCTCGGTGATTCACGCCAAGGGCAAAACCGTGTCGATTCCTGTGGTTCCTGCCGATGCCGTGCTCGATCCAACCGGCTGTGGTGATGCCTATCGTGCAGGCTTGCTCTATGGCATCACGCAAGCGTGGGATTGGGAAAGCACCGGGCGACTTGGCGCGCTACTTGGATCGATCAAAATTGCACATCGTGGTGCACAGAATCACGCACCCAGTCGCGATACGTTAGCCGCTGCATTTAAACAAGCATTCGGTTACGCCGCGCTTTAACCCAGCCTGACTGGCCGCATGAGCGCACGTTCGTCGATGCAGCGCGCAGGGCGAACGTTGCGCTTATTGCTGCATTTGTTGCGCGGCATTCTTATTTTGTGGCGTACGCAACCGCCGCTTGATGGAATGCCGCTTGCGCACGCGGTGCAGCGTTGGTCGCATCAGTTGGTGCAGATCGTCGGTGTCGAAATTGTGGTTCACGGTGAAGTACCGCCACAGGGCTTACTCGTACTCAACCACATTTCGTGGCTTGATGTGTTTGTGCTCAACGCCATCGCCCCCAGTCATTTTGTTGCTAAATCAGAAATTGCTGCTTGGCCACTGATTGGATATCTGTGCCGGCACACGCAAACACTGTTCATCGAACGTGGTAAACACCATGCTGCACGTTCTGCAAACACAGCGATCAAGCATTGGCTACATCGCGGTGAACGCGTCGCTATTTTTCCGGAGGGAACAACATCCTATGGCGATGATGTGTTGCCCTTTCACCCAGCGCTCTTGCAGTCCGCGATTGATTTAGCTGCGTACGTTCACCCGGCAACGCTGCGCTATACCGATGTCAACGAGGCACACACGATTGCACCAAGCTTTGTTGGTGAACAAACACTTGCGCAATCTTTATGGACGCTGCTCGGTGAGCGACACATTACCGCGCACATTCATTTTTCGGCTGCCTTGATGGCGGGTGGAGCGCATCGTCGCAGCTTAGGCAACGCATTACGTGAAGTTATTCGTGCGCCGCTGCATACCCCGATGAAGGCACTTGAAACACCATCGCATCCTCAAGACGCAACGCACTCAACGCGCCACCCCACACACAGCCCGTATCAATCGCACAAACCGTTGGCGTGAGGTGTAAACCCAATGCCGACCAGTGTCCGCACACCACGCGTGTGTCTCTCGGGTATTTTGCAGGTACATCAAACCATGGCAGATAATCGACCGGTGCTTGTTGGGGTGCGCCTTTAAATTGCAACTGCATGCGTCCATCCATCGAACACAAGCGCATACGCGTGAACGCATTCACGATAACCCGATGGCGTGGTGCGCCGATTAGTCTGTCTTGCCACACATTTGGTTCACTGCCGTACATGCTGGAGAGCAGCGCACGATAGTCTGGTCCACGCAGCTGCACTTCGATTTCGTGTGCGAGCGCTGTTGCTTGTGCGATCGACCAACTCGGTAGTAGCCCAGCATGCACCATCGTCCAATCTGCGGCCCGATGCATCAACGGTTGTTGACGTAGCCAATCTAGCAGTTCGGCACGATCGTGGGCATTGAGTATGTCTTGAACCGTGTCGTCTGGACGTGATGCGGCCACACCTTCGGCCACACTCAACAAATGCAAATCGTGATTACCGAGCACCGTCACAGCATGCGGTCCAAGGGAACGCACAAACCGTAATACCGCAAGCGAGGCGGGGCCACGATTAACTAGATCCCCCACAAACCACAACTGATCTTGCGATGGATCAAAATGAATTTTCTCAAGCAGCGCTTGAAGTTCGTTCATACAACCTTGCACATCACCAATTGCGTAGCGTGCCATCGCACAGAGCCTTTCTTAATGACGTGCACTATAGCAATTTAGTTGCTCCGCATAACACCAACATGCATCATTAGAATGTGGTGTCCAATCGACGGTATTGCACCGCTTCCGCGACGTGTGCTGTATCGATCGATGTAGTCTGCGCTAAATCAGCAATCGAGCGCGCAACGCGCAAAATTCGATGATATGCACGCGCTGATAACGACAAACGCTCAATCGCCACACGCGCCAGTTGTTCTGCCGCTGGTGTAATCGTGCAGTACTGTGTGATTTGTGCAGAGGTTAAGTGCGCGTTTATACAGCCTTGGCGCTCGAGTTGCTGTTGACGGGCTTGCGCCACCCGCCGGCGAACTGGATGACTCGATTCGCTTGATTTGGCACCGATTAAGGTTTGTGCTGGCAATGCCGGTACTTCTATTTTTAAATCGATGCGATCCGCTAACGGCCCGGATAAACGTGATCGATATCGCCGCACGCGGTCTGGTGTACACATGCAGCGCCCGCTTTCATGACCAAGATAACCACACGGGCAAGGATTCATCGCTGCAATCAACTGAAACGCCGCAGGAAATTGCACCGATCGTGTCGCACGACTAATCACGACCGAGCCCATCTCTAAGGGTTCGCGCAGCGATTCGAGCACGTGACGCGAAAATTCAGTGAGCTCGTCTAAAAATAAAACGCCACGATGCGCCAATGAAATTTCTCCGGGTCGCGGTAATGAACCGCCGCCAACTAACGCGGTTGCAGAGGCACTGTGATGCGGGGATCGATACGGTCGTTTTCCCCAAGCGTGCGCTTGAAAAAGATTCGCTGCTGAATGCACGGCTGCCACTTCGAGCGCCTCTTGTTCAGTGAGGGTAGGCAACACACTGGGCAATCGTGCTGCGAGCATCGATTTACCCGCACCGGGTGGGCCCAGCATTAATAAACTATGTCCGCCCGCTGCGGCAATTTCTAAGGTACGCCGAGCGTGTGCTTGTCCATGCACATCGGATAAATCTGGAGCGTCGATGACGCTGGCTTGTATCACGCGGTTTTCGCCAAGCACAGGTTCAATGACGATGCGGCCACTTAAATGCGCGCAGACCTCTAGTAACGTGTTCGCTGGATAAATATACGCACCGTTGGCTAACTGTGCTGCACTTACGCTAGCGTGCGGCAGAACCAAACGATGCTTTGCTTCTCGCGCTGCAATTGCCATGGCCAGCGCACCGCGCACACCACGTAACTCGCCAGTGAGCGAGAGCTCGCCAACGAATTCGTGTGCGCCTAAAGCATTGATCGGTACTTGCCCGCTTGCGGCCAAGATACCCATCGCGATTGGCAAATCTAAACGACTAGAGTTTTTTGGTAAGTCTGCAGGCGCTAGGTTGACGGTGATGCGGCGCGCAGGAAACTCTAATCCTGCGTGATTGAGTGCAGCACGCACGCGGTCTTTTGCCTCTCGAACCTCGGCATCGGGTAAACCAACAATCGTAAACGTTGGCAGACCCGCGCCTAAATGCACCTCAACACAAACCTGTGGCGCTTCGATTCCAAGTAAAGCACGACTAAACACAACGGCAAGTGACATCGCACACTTTCATCGGCGCGCGAAATACGCCGCGAAAAATGAACGACCACACGCTGGCCACGTTGACCAGCCATTGGTATTACTTTGTGGGCGAACGCCCTTCCAACTGATTCAAACGTGCTTCTAACAGTGCGAGCTGGGCTTGCGTACGCTCGAGCACTTTGCGCTGCACCTCAAAATCCTCGCGCGTGACTAAATCTAAGCGCTCAAAACTTGCCGTGAGCAGGGCCCGGACGTTTTTTTCGATATCCGCTGCAGGCGTGTGCGCCAGCAGCTCTGACAAACGCACGCTGAGTTCATCCAAAAAAGGCGGGGGCTTGAGCATAGCGATGGATTCTTTTGGTAGGTTGATTGCGTTTAAGCAGCCACTTTAACATTCCGCGCTGCGTCGCCCATTGCGGGGCAAATATCCAAGTAAACAAACCATTTAAAGCACTCCGATCAAGCGTTTATTTTTTCGACGCACCATCATTGTGCATCGTTGGGAAAAAACCACAGTCTTTAAAAAACTAAGCTGTTGATTTCGTTGAGTAAGCTGATCTGGCACGGCGCGTGCTCTAAAATCTATGGGTTATTACCCCTCCGGAGATTATCTATGAAATACGCCACTAAACTCATCCTCGCTGCTGCCGTCAGCGGTTTATTCGCCGCCTCGGTTGCTCAGGCGCAAACCGCGCCAGCCCCTGCGCCTGCTGCCGCCCCAGCCCCTTCGCCCATCACCGGCAACATGGCATTAGTGTCGAACTACCGATTCCGTGGCATCGACCAGACCTTTGGTAAAGCTGCGTTGCAAGGTGGAATTGATTTCAATGCTGAAAACGGTTTGTACGTAGGTAACTGGAACTCCAACGTAAACGAAGGCGCCGGTTACCCCGCCGGAAACTTAGAGATGGATTTCTACGGCGGCTGGAAAAAAACCTGGGGTGATCTCGGCTTGGACGTTGGTTACATCTATTACTACTACCCAGGCTCCGATGCCAATACCACCGCTGGCTCTACAATCACCAACCCTAAGAACGCCAAAACCTACAACGGCGCGATCAACAACAAAGAGGTCTACTTGGGTGGATCTTGGAAAGCGCTGTCACTCAAGTATTTCCGCTCGACGGGTGACTACTTTTCTCAGCCCGACACCAAAGGCTCTAGCTACTTAGATTTAACCGCCACCCATGACTTGGGCGATGGCTGGGGTGTGGTGGGTCACTTGGGTAAATTCACCCTGAAAAACTGGAGCAAAGGTACAGACCTCACCAACGCTAATTACACCGACCTCAAGCTCGGTATCACCAAAGAAGTGTCTGGCTGGGTGTTGGGTGGTTCTTACATCACCACCAACGGTAAAGGCAATTGCAATACCGCGGCAGGTTCAACCAACTCGGGTTACTACTGCTTTGCTAACCAGAGTGGCACCACAACGGGTTATAAATCAAGAAACGCTGCCAGCGGCGTCACCGTTCTTTCCGTATCCAAAACCTTCTAAGCCTTAGCCAACACGGGCGCCACATGGCGCCCGTACTGTCAGGGGAGTGCAATGAAACAGGTCACCGCCATCATCAAACCCTTCAAGCTCGACGAAGTGCGTGAAGCACTATCAACGATCGGCGTTCAAGGGATTACTGTTACCGAGGTTAAAGGTTTCGGCCGTCAGAAAGGTCACACCGAGTTGTATCGCGGGGCTGAGTATGTCGTCGATTTTCTTCCCAAAGTAAAAATTGAGATTGCGATCAAATCCGAGATGCTCGAACAAGTCATCGAGGCCATCGAAAAATCAGCCAACACGGGCAAGATCGGCGATGGAAAGATTTTTGTCTTTGATTTGGAAAAAGTGATCCGTATTCGCACCGGTGAAACCGATGCAGATGCACTCTGAGGGGAACATGATGAAAAAGCTGTTGACCTGTCTCGCCGTTTCCACCGCGCTGTTATTCGGTGGTTTGGCCATTGCACAAGACAAAGCCGCTGCACCGGCCGATGCAAAAGCCGCCGTCAGCGCTCCGGCCGATGCAAAAGCTGCAGCACCTGCAGCCAAGCCGACTGAAGAAGTCAAAAAGCCCAAGATCGACAAAGGGGATACCGCGTGGATGATGACCGCCACGATGTTGGTGATCCTCATGACCTTACCTGGTCTTGCGTTGTTTTATGGCGGTATGGTGCGCGCAAAAAATACGCTCTCGGTGTTGATGCAAGTGATGGTGGTGTTTTGTTTAATCGCCGTGTTGTGGGTGATTTACGGATACTCGGTCGCATTCACCGGTGGTAGCCCGTATTTCGGTGGCTTCGACAAAATCTTCTTACTAGGAGTCGGCGCAGAATCTCCTGCGGCGACCTTTAACAAAGAAGTCTATATCCCTGAAATTGTGTTTGCCGCTTTCCAACTCACGTTTGCTGGCATCACTTGCGCGTTGATTGTGGGAGCCTTTGCAGAGCGCATTAAGTTTTCAGCGGTGCTATTGTTCTGCGCGCTCTGGTTCACCTTCTCTTATCTGCCGATTGCACACATGGTTTGGTACTGGGATGGTCCGGATGCAATCACCAGCGAAGAAACTAAAAAGACGGTTGAGGCAGCTGCTGGTTGGTTGTGGGCCAAAGGTGCGCTCGATTTCGCCGGCGGTACCGTGGTGCATATCAACGCGGGTGTGGCAGGTTTGATCGGCTCGTATGTCGTTGGTAAGCGTATCGGTTATGGCAAAGAAGCCATGGCACCGCATAACTTGCCACTCACCATGATTGGCGCAGGTTTGTTGTGGGTGGGCTGGTTTGGTTTCAATGCCGGTTCCAACTTAGAAGCCACCGGTGTTGCTGGTATGGCCTTTATCAACACCTTGATCGCCACTGCAATCGCCACACTGTCTTGGTTGTTGATTGAAACGATTGCACGCGGCAAAGCCAGCGCTTTAGGTGGCGCTTCGGGGGCGGTCGCGGGTCTCGTCGCGATTACACCTGCTTGCGGTTATGTTGGTGTACTCGGTGCACTCGCCATCGGCGCCATTGCTGGTGTGGTGTGTTTCTGGGGTGTCACTGGGTTAAAACGCTTGCTCGGTGCGGACGATTCTCTTGATGTGTTTGGCGTACACGGCGTAGGTGGCATTGTGGGCGCAATGCTCACCGGCGTGTTTGCAGCGCCTTCACTGGGTGGCGTTGGTATTTTCAACTACATCACCAACGAGGCCGACAAAGACTACGACATGATTGCGCAACTCATCACTCAAGGCACTGGTGTTCTCACCACGATCGTCGTGTCTGGTGTAGTTTCGCTGATTGCCTTTAAGTTGGTCGACCTCACCATTGGTCTGCGTGTCTCGGAAGAAGAAGAACGCGAAGGCCTAGATGTGAGCTCACACGGCGAAGGCGCCTACCGACTGTAATTCGATCTGGTTTTTAGTTCTCCGGTCTCCTCCTCCGGAATCTTTTGGGCGCCTTCGGGCGCCCTTTCTTTTTGTGGTGAGCAGATTGGTCACGCAGTTGCGGGCAGCTTTCCTTCACGCAAGAGCTGAGGTATTGTTGCCGCCCGCACACGGTGAATTTCACCCACCACCGTCCGGTCGACTTTTCTGGAGACTCTCGCAATGAAAATCCGCTTGTTGATGTTTGTCGTTGCTGCTGCGCTGTTCACCCTGAGTGGAATCACGCAAGCGCAAGAAATCACACTCAAAGTGCATCATTTCTTACCGCCGCCTTCACCAGCGCATGCACGACTGATCACACCATGGTGCGAAAAAATTACCAAAGAATCTGCGGGCAAATTGAAGTGCCAAATTTATCCAGCCATGCAACTCGGCGGTACGCCTCCGCAACTATTTGATCAAGCCAAAGATGGCGTGGCTGATATTGTTTGGACGCTACCGGGTTACACCGCAAACCGTTTTCCAACGGTTGAAGCATTTGAACTGCCGTTCATGATGACTAACCCAGAAGCCACCAGTCGTGCGCTTTGGGATTACACACAACGCTATTCAAAAAATGAGTTCAAAGACGTGCATCCGATTTTGTTTCATGTGCACGGTCCTGGTGTGTTTCATATGCGCGAAAAACAAATTCGTACCTTGGCTGATTTCAAGGGTTTGAAGGTACGCGCGCCCACGCGTTTGACCAATAAATTGATTGCGAGTATGGGTGCAACACCGGTTGGCATGCCGGTCCCGCAAGTGCCTGAGGCCTTAAACAAGGGTGTGATTGATGGCACCGTGATTCCTTGGGAAGTGGTACCCGCCATCAAGGTACATGAGATCGTGAAGTTTCATAGCGAAACCGATCCTAAATTTCCGGCGTTTTATACCTCGGTGTTTATCTTTGGGATGAACCACGCCAAATACAACAGTTTGTCACCTGAGCTCAAAAAAGTAATCGACGCCAATAGTGGACCTGAAGCTTCCGCATGGGCCGGAAAAGTATTTGCAGAAGCCGATGTGCCTGGTCGCAAGATGGCGGAAGATCGTAAAAATACGCTCTACACCATACCCGCGAGTGAACTCGCGCTGTGGCGTAAAGCGGCAGAGCCAGTACAGATCGAGTGGATCAAAGAAGTCAATCGACGCGATTTACCCGGCTTAGCGCTTGTCGAGTCCGCACAAGCACTTATTGCCAAGTACACACGCAAGTAATTTCTAATCACCTTTACTCGTTCGAGGCAACATGAACTACGTTTTTCCTTTGTGGACGCCCCCGGCACTTTCGATTCACGGTTCAACTGATTTGTTTGCTGTACGCCGCATTTTCTGTGTCGGTCGTAACTATGTAGAGCATCAAAAAGAAATGGGTGGCGATGGTCGCGAACAACCCTTCTTTTTTCTCAAGTCTGAGTTTGCTTTGGTCACAAACACTGCGGTAGTGCACTACCCCGCAAAGACCACGAACTACCATTACGAAACCGAAATGGTGGTTGCAATCGGCACGGGCGGTCGTCGTATCGCAGCCAGCGATGCAACCAAACACATCTTCGGTTACGGCGTGGGCTTAGACATGACACGTCGCGATTTACAACAAATCGGCAAAGACAAAGGCAGGCCTTGGGATTTCGGTAAAAACTTTGATGAGTCTGCACCGTGCGGAACGCTTACACCCGCCAGCAAGATTGGTCACCCGGTCAAGGGTGCGATCACCTTACAAGTCAATGGCAAGTTGCGCCAACAAGCCGATCTGTCCGAAATGATTTGGTCGGTACCAGAGCAAATTGAATATCTGTCGCAGTACTACACCCTCGAGCCTGGTGACATTATTCTTTCTGGTACACCTGCTGGCGTGGGTCCAGTCCAAGCAGGCGATGAATTAGTCGCACACATTGATGGCTTGAACGACCTACACGTAAAAATCGCACCAGCACTTTAAGTCTAGCAACGACTCAACACGCTGGCGTGAGTATTCACGTCGGCGTTTTTTATTTCTGAGTTTGATCTGCCGGCGTCACAAACGCATCACTGAAAAACTGATTTTCAGGTAAACCACACTGCGCAATAAAATCGCGTCGAGCTGCTTCCACCATAGCGGTCACACCACAGGCATACACTTGGTGTGCTGAAAGATCCGGTAAGTCCTGCATCACCGCTTGATGTACAAACCCGCGACGCCCAGTCCATTCAGCGTGATCTTCTGAAATCACCGGAACGCATTGAAAATGGCTGTGCTGTGTGGCCCATTTTTGCACTTGAGAAAGTGCGTATAAATCTGTGGGTTGACGTCCGCCCCAATATAAAACCATTGGACGTTCAACGCGCCGACGAAATAAATCTTCTAGCATCGATTGCACTGGTGCAAAGCCTGTACCACTGGCTACAAACACCATGGGGCGCAGCGCTTGTTCGCGTAAATAAAAATCACCGTGGGGTAGTTCAATGTCTAGCGTTGTACCGGGTTGCAATTGCGGCAACACTTGATCTGAAAAACGCCCGCCAGGTAATCGACGAATATGTAACAGCGCACCATCAGACTGCTGTGGCGGATTGGCCATCGAAAAACTACGCCGTGCGCCATCTTCAAGAAAAATATCGAGATACTGGCCTGCTTTAAATTTAACTTTAATACCCGCCGGAAATCGTAATTGCAGCGCATACGCATCGTCACTCAGTTGCGTCACACGATAAACCTTGGCGATAAGTTTTCGTTTAGTGTTTTGTTCGACACGTGAAATGCCTCTAGGCACGATCACTAAATCTGAACGTGGACGCGTCTGGCAAAACAGCAAATAGCCTTCATCCGCAAACGGCGCATCAACTTCACCTGAGCGAAGCTGTCCACGACAATTTCCGCAGGCACCGGCACGGCACGAGTACGGCATTTCATAGCCAGCCGCTTGCGCGGCATCGAGCAAGGTGGTCTGCGCGTCGCAATCAAAACGCAGATCGGTATCTGCGACAGTAATGGTGTATGTGGTCTTCAACAGCCCATCACCGCGCGATAGGCTTTCCAAAATCCACGCACCGAGGTTTCGGTTGCGCGACTTTCTTGTGACTCCGCGCCGGTGCCACCCATTTCAACAATGGCGGATTCTTGTCTTGCGGCAGCGATCCCACGTTGTACAAATCCACCCACAGCACCATCTTCCATTGAGACAAACCCTGCAGGGCCAATCAGATTCGCTTGCTTTAAACGGATGCGACGCATCGCTGGTGAATCGCTAACAAATCCTAAGTAAGTCCAATTGAGTTCGGTGTAATTTTTTCCGCGCGGTAACACTTGGCGTACGGCCAAACTGTTTTGTATTTGCTGTAAAACAAATCCCGGAAACACCGAGAGAATTTGTAGCGTCACACCATCACCAAACTCATCTTCGCCCTCGAGTAAGCTCGGGTCGGCGAGTCGATAACCCTCGTGCTCTGCACGAATCCCTTGCGCGCTATAAGCAGCATCAGCTTTTTTTTGCGCCTCCACATCAATCGCTGACCAAGACACGTGGTGTCCACCATCTGCGCTAACCAAAATGCCACCGCGTTGATTGAGTCGATTTAATCGAAACGTTGTAAAAAACATGTGCAGCAGACTTGCATGATACGAGTCTTTTACGTTCTCGACGTATAGCTTCCAATTGTTGGGTAAGGCTTGTGTAAACCGTCCAATAATTTGTACGGGCTGATTTAATACGCGCGCGATACGCTCACAAATTTCTTCCCCCAAATACTCCTCCAGGGTGGGCACATCGTCGGACAGGCTTGCAAAGATTAATCCGCAAAAGGTCGCCACGCGCAATTTACGTGGACCATGTGATTGCATGCAAAAATCTTTTGGCATCCCCCCTTGACCGTTCACCCCATCTTTAAATGCAATGCCTTTAAGATTGCCCTGTCGGTCGTAAGTCCATGCGTGATACACACACTGAAAATCGCGTGTATTGCCTTCGTCCTCGAGTGCGATCAATGCACCACGATGCGCGCAGCGATTTTCAAACGCATACAGCTCACCATCATCATCGCGCGCTAAAACCACCGGCATGGCTCCAACAAACGTGGTGCGGTAATCACCAGGTGCAGGCACCTCGGCTTCAATGCCTAGAAAATTCCATACCGGGCCCTCAAATAAATGCTGTTGCTCTTGATCGACAAGTGCATCGTCTTGATACAGCGAAAACGGGATGCGTGTTAGCCCAGCATCAGGCCAAGGAGAAGTTGTGTCGGGGTTTGCTGTAGATGACATAAAAAATAAAAGATCCTTGATCAGTTCAACGTCACGTTGGCACTACGAATTACCTTTTGCCAACGAGCAACTTCTTCACGAACAAATGCGGCCATTTCAGCCGAAGAGTTTCCGACCGGTTCTGCACCTTGATCGAGGTAGCGCTTTTGTACATCAGGTAGATGCAGTGCTTCGGTCGCCGCTTGATTAATGGTTTGAATGATCGCAGTTGGCGTGCCCGGTGGCGCCACCATTGCAAACCAAGCGCTAGCGATAAATCCATTTAAACCAGCTTCAGCTCCCGTTGGAATATCGGGTGCAACCGGACTACGTTTTGCGCTCGCCATACCTAGAAATTTAACTTTACCGGCTTGTTGAAATTTCAATGCTGCAGCAATGTTGCCAACAAAAATATCGACGCGGCCACCCACGATATCGGTGAGCGCAGGACCTTCACCCTTGTAAGGGATATGCACCAAATCCACACCAGCCAAACTCGCAAACATTGCCGCAGACAAATGTGAGGTTGAACCATTACCCTGCGAGGCGTACACCACCTTCCCCGGATTGGCTTTGGCATACGCAATGAGCTCACGTATCGAATTGGCAGGTAGATCGGTGCGCGCTGTAATCACATTCGGCACAATCGCCAGCACAGTGATCGGCACGAATTTAGTGGGATCAAACGGCAGTGTGCGATACAAGCTTTGATTGATCGCTAGTGGTCCGGGTGGGCTTGAGAGCAAGGTGTAACCATCCGGATCCGCTCGATACACCGCTTCGGCGCCAATGTTGCCACCAGCACCGGCGCGGTTATCGACCACGACGGGTTGTCCCCAACGCGTGGAGAGTTTTTCGCCAACAATACGCGCCAACACATCGGCAGAACCACCTGCCGGAAACGGCACGATGATGCGAATGGGTTTGCTGGGCCATGCTTGCGCGATCGCGTGACATCCCAACACGCTCAAGCCAATACTCAGTAATGCCGCGAGTAACCATCGAACTTTCATGCCCACTCCTTTTATTGTTCTGTCAGAACGCGCCTTCAAGGCGAATGATACGGGCTCAGCCAAACGCTTTGGCCTGCGTTTCACGTGTGCATGCAATGGCCAATAGCGAAATAACGATCCACACGACAAACAGCGTAAAGCCCGCTTGATAGGCCGCCGCATCGTACACGCGTACCTGACCTTGCATTGCTCCATGCCACGAGCGGTCCAAGATCCATCCAACCAAAGGTTGTTGCAACATGGCGCCGGTCATTGATCCCATATTGGCAACACCGCCCACCGTGCCTGCAAGCGGAGCGGGAACAGATTCTTTGGCATAAGCAAACGTAATCACCATCGAACCAGAGACCAGGCCGATGCTCACTAGTAGCGTCAACAACAGCCAGCCAGGTAATTGCACCGGTGAATAAATTAGGCTCGACCACAATATCAGCGCGCTAATGACACACAGCAGAAAGGGCTGTTTGCGTCGTCGTAGACGATCTGACAAACCGCCAAACAAAGGGCCACCAATACCCCAAGACAATAAAAGTAACGAACAACAAAAGGCCGCATGTGCAGGGGTATAGCCATACACCGAGACAAGATAGGGCACACCCCATAGACCCCCAAACGATATGGCTGCACCGGTCAGGCCTTGTGGAGCGAGATAAATTAACCACGTATTGCGGTAAGCAAACACGGCACGCAGGCTTTGCCAAAAGGAAGTTGTATCAGAAGGCATGTGACTGGCCGCAACAAAATAACTTCGATAACCACGCGCCGATGGATCATCACGCACAATCCAGACGATGAGCACGGCAATCATTGCCATCACTGCGGCACAGACCAACATCACCGGACGCCAACCGTAGGTATTCACGCCCCAACGTAAAGGCACGCCGGCACACACCGCGCCGGCCATCCCTGCAGCCAGCGCCAGTCCCGAAGCAAGCGCAAACCGACGCGGGGCTAACCAATGTGCCGCAAGCTTGAGGGTGCAAACCCAAGCAACGCCCACCGCACCACCGACCAGCGCGCGTCCGACATTGGCAAAGAACAGATCCGGCGCTAACGCAAACACCAAGCCGCCCAAGGTGGCAACCAGCGCGCCCCATGACAGCACCGCGCGCGCGCCAAAGCGGTCCACCATCAGGCCGGTTGGAATTTGCATTGCGACGTAGGCATAAAAGTAAAAACCCGACAAATGACCTAAGCCAGCCGCAGCAATTTGAAACTCAGCCATCAGCTCTTGTGTCATCACCCCCGGCGCGACACGCTGAAAAAATCCGGTCAGATACAGCGCAGCTCCTAAGGCCCAGATCGACCACGCTGTGTGCGCCGGTGGAAATTTCAGTTCAACTTCAGAAAAACGTGCGTTCAATGTGTGATGTGTTTCGGTTAACGCTGTCGATGGTGTAGTCATCGGCCGATTATAAAGACTGTACCTCGCGTGTATGCGCCACGGTTTTGGGTTGACGCACCGCAATGACACAGCGACAATACGCACCGAAACGCGCGACACAAAAACAGCGCCCGGCAAACCCGTTTCTGGCCCAGGCCGGGCGGGTTTTTTTTCGCCATCACAGGATCATTCATTGAACCGCACATCGCACAACATAGAAGCGCAGTTAGCAAAACGTATTCTCATTCTCGATGGTGGAATGGGCACGATGGTGCAACAAGCGCAGCTCACCGAAGAACAATTTCGCGGTGAACGTTTCAAAGATTTTCCACACGACTTGCGCGGCAACAACGATTTGCTGGTGCTGACTCAACCAGAACTCATCAGTGGCATTCACGCCAAGTATCTGGAGGCCGGTGCAGACATCATTGAAACCAATACCTTTAACTCCACCTCGGTGTCGATGGCTGACTACCACATGGAGGATTTGGTCTACGAGCTCAATGTCACTGCGACAAAACTAGCGCGTCGCGTTTGCGATGCATGGACTAAAAAAACCCCTGATCAACCCCGTTTTGTTGCGGGCGTATTAGGCCCCACCACCAAAACTACATCGCTTTCTCCGGACGTCAACGATCCTGGATTTCGTGCGATCACCTTTGATGAACTGGTCACGTCCTACACCGAAGCACTGCGCGGTTTAATCGACGGCGGCTCGGATTTAATTTTGGTTGAAACCATCTTTGATACGCTGAACGCGAAAGCGGCTTTGTTTGCGATTGACGCATACTTTGAGCGTGAGGGTTGCTGTTTACCGATCATGATTTCTGGCACGATCACCGATGCCAGCGGCCGCACACTGTCAGGTCAAACCACCGAAGCGTTTTATAACTCGGTACGGCATGCACGACCCATCTCGATTGGCTTGAACTGTGCACTGGGTGCACGCGAGCTACGTCCCTATATTGAAGAACTTTCCTCTATTGCCGAAACCCATGTTTCAGTGCATCCCAATGCAGGTTTGCCCAATGCCTTTGGCGAGTACGACGACACCCCAGAAAATATGTCGCAGCAAATTGCTGAGTGGGCGCAAAACGGCTGGTTGAATATTGTCGGTGGTTGTTGCGGAACCACGCCTGCGTTTATTCGCGCCATCGCAGAAGCGGTCAAACAAGCCAAACCACGCACGATTCCGCAGTTGCCCGCAAAAATGCGACTCGCCGGTTTAGAGCCGCTCAACATTAGCGCAGACAGTTTGTTTGTGAATATCGGCGAGCGAACCAATGTGACCGGTTCAAAAGCGTTTTCACGTCTGATTCTTGCCGGTCAGTACAACGAAGCGCTGGTGGTGGCACGCCAGCAAGTTGAAAACGGTGCGCAAATCATCGATATCAATATGGATGAGGCCATGCTCGATTCTGAGCAAGCCATGATCACGTTTTTAAATTTGCTCGCTTCCGAACCCGACATCTCGCGCATTCCAGTAATGATCGATTCTTCTAAATGGAGCGTGATCGAGGCAGGACTGAAGTGCTTGCAAGGCAAAGGCATTGTCAACTCGATCAGCATGAAAGAAGGCGAGGCGCCCTTTTTAGCGCAAGCGCGTTTGGTACGTCGCTATGGCGCCGCTGCCGTTGTAATGGCCTTTGATGAACAAGGGCAGGCGGACACTTACGAACGACGGATTCAGATTTGCCAGCGTGCCTATCGACTGCTTGTGGATGAGGTGGGCTTTGATCCTGCCGATATCATTTTTGATCCAAATATTTTTGCCGTGGCCACCGGTCTCGAAGAACACGCGGCCTATGGCGTCGACTATCTTGCCGCGACGCGTTGGATTCGTGAGCAATTACCGCACGCCCATGTGTCTGGTGGTGTGTCTAACTTGTCGTTTTCTTTCCGCGGCAACGACGCGGTACGTGAAGCAATGCATACCGCATTTTTATTTCATGCCATTAAAGCCGGCATGTCGATGGGCATTGTGAATGCCGGTCAGCTCGGTGTGTACGACGACATCCCAGCCGAGCTGCGTGAGCATGTTGAAGATGTCATTCTGAATCGTCGTGCGGATGCCACGGAACGACTCATCGACTTTGCGAATACCGTAAAAAACGGCGTGAAGTCAGCAAAAGAAGCGGACGCTTGGCGTGCCCTGCCGGTTGAAGAACGACTCGCGCACGCTTTGGTGGCAGGCATCACGACACATATTATCGACGACACCGAAGAAACTTGGCGCGCAATTGAAGCGCGTGGCGGTCGCCCCATCGAAGTGATCGAAGGTCCATTAATGAACGGCATGAATGTCGTGGGTGATCTCTTTGGTGCAGGGAAAATGTTTTTACCTCAGGTCGTTAAATCTGCACGCGTGATGAAACAAGCCGTTGCACATTTAGTGCCCTATATCGAAGAAGAAAAAATCCGTACTGGTCAGGTCGGTCAAGCCAAAGGCAAGATCGTGATTGCGACCGTGAAAGGCGATGTACACGACATCGGAAAAAATATTGTTGCCGTGGTTCTACAGTGCAACAACTACGACGTGGTCAACATGGGCGTAATGGTTCCCGCGCAAAAAATTCTTGAGACCGCCCGTGCAGAAAACGCCGACGCGATTGGTTTATCAGGATTGATTACACCATCGCTAGAAGAAATGGCTCACGTCGCCAAAGAAATGGCGCGTGAAGGCTTCACTGTACCGCTACTCATCGGTGGTGCAACCACCTCACGCGCCCACACGGCCGTCAAGATTGCACCGAACTATCCTGGCGCAGTCGTGTATGTTCCGGATGCGTCACGCAGTGTGTCAGTTGTCTCGAGCCTGCTTTCAACTGAGCAGCGTGACACCTATATGGCTGAGGTGCGTGCCGATTACGAAAAAATTCGCGCTCAGCATCTAGAAAAAAAAGGGCCTGGGCCGTTGCAACCCATTGAAACCGCCCGTGCGTTGGGTTTGGTCACCGATTGGAATACCTACGTGCCGCCCCGTCCCAAACAATTGGGTGTGGTGGCCTTACCAAACTATCCGCTCGAAAAATTGGTGCCCTACATCGACTGGACGCCGTTTTTCCAGACCTGGGAATTGTCCGGGCCTTATCCAGCCATTTTGGATGATCCTGTCGTTGGCGCTGAGGCGCGCAAACTATTAGCGGACGCGCAAAGTTTTCTTAAGAAGATGATCAAAGGTCGTTGGGTGCGTGCCAATGGTGTATTTGGCTTGTTCCCCGCAGCACGACGTGGCGATGACATCGAGATTTTTTCTGATGCCGCAGGTAAAAAATTAGGCATGACGTGGCGTAATTTACGACAGCAAAATATCAAACCCACTGGTCGTGCAAATCAATGCTTAGCCGACTTTATTGCGCCACACGACAGTGGTGTTAACGATTGGATCGGCGCGTTTGCCGTGACTGCCGGACTTGGTATTGAAAAGAAACTCGAGGAGTTTGAGCAAGCGCACGATGATTACTCAAGCATCATGCTTAAGGCGCTGGCTGATCGTTTAGCTGAAGCATTTGCTGAGCACTTGCATGAACGTGTCCGTCGAGAGTACTGGGGATACGCCACCGATGAAACACTCGATAACGCTGGGCTCATCGCAGAAAACTATCGTGGTATTCGTCCCGCGCCCGGCTATCCAGCCTGTCCTGATCATGTGCAAAAGGGACCGTTGTTTGAGTTACTCGATGCGCCAGGTAAAGCACGCATGACGCTCACCGAATCGTTTGCGATGTTGCCGGCAGCAGCGGTATCAGGGTTTTATTTTTCGCATCCGCAATCGAATTACTTTGCCGTCGGAAAAATTGGTCGCGATCAAGTCGAAGACTATGCCCAACGTAGCGGCGTGTCTGTGTCTGAAGCCGAGCGCTGGCTAGCACCCAATTTAGCCTACGATCCCGATAGCGGCGCCGGTCGTTAATCTAGTGCGGCGACAACAACGTCAACGGCTCAACAGCTAGGCTAATCGAATACGGCAAAGAACTAAGCACGCGCTGTAATTTTTGCGCGTGCTCCAGTTGACTCACCTCGATCCAAGCACGTGTCGCAGAACGCTCACGTAAGGTGCGCACTAACATTACTTGCAGCACAACAGCACCTGTACAACATAGACATCCCGCGTTGAGTTGCACAATATTATCGGTGGCATCGTCCGACCGATGACTGACTAACCCAAGCCAAGCAGGTGTGTCTCGCAAATGCGTAATAATCCAGTGGCTGTTGCCCGTGCCTTCACGACCGCAAACAATGTGCACTGGAATACGCGGCATGTCCGTCTAAGACAAAGTGCATCGCATTAGTTATCGTCACGCTTACCGGCAGGTAGTCCAAGCGCTTTGAGCTTACGATATAAGTGCGTGCGTTCAATCCCACTGCGTTCAGCCACGCGCGAGACACTTCCGTTTTCGCGCGCCAGTTGATATTCGAAATATAAGCGCTCAAACGCATCACGCGCTTCACGATATGGCTGATCAAGGGGTAAATCTCCGGCAGCAGACGCAGGGGTTCGCAAAGCAAGCAGTACGCGCTCTAGATCACTGGGCTGAATTTCTTCCTCTAACGCGGTTAATGCCAGATTTTGAATAATCGATTCGAGTTGTTGTAAATTCCCGGGCCATGCTTGCTGACGTAATGCATTGAGCGTCGCGCTCGATAAATGTCGAGGCGCACACAGCCGGGACTCCACCATCTGCGCCAGCATCCGCGTTGCGATATCGGGCACATCTTCAGAAAATTCTCGGACCGCTGGCAATGACATCACGAGCGTGGATAAGCGTTGCGCTAAACCTGCGTCAAACTCGCCACTCTCAATTAATCGTTGTGGCTCTTGACTACTAAAACTCACAATACGCACCTTGTTACGTTCTGCACGTGCCAATAAAAAATCGAGATTTTTTTGATCTGTACGCGATAGTGCTGAACATTCTTCGATAAATAAAATGCCGCCTGCAGCGCGGGCTAGGACATCGCTGGGGGCATCGTTTAAACAATCTGCAGCGCGAATAAATGGCGCACCCGCAGAAACCAAGTAGCGCGCAAAAAGTTCAGGTTGGATGCCAGCTTCACCACGTAACATCAACGGTGCACTTGAGCTCGCTAGTTGCGCTAATCGACGTTTTAATTCAGCCAATGTGCCAGAACGGCCCAACATCGCTAACGACAACGGCGCAGGCGCGGTAATTTCGGTATGACGTAGTGCGCGTTTTACCGTGGCCAACAAGCGTTGTAAGGCGATCGGTTTTTCAAGATAGTCGAGTGCACCAAAGCGTGTCGCTTCGACCGCCGTTTCAATCGTACCGTGACCAGACATCATCACGACAGGCATCGTTAATAAACCACCGGTTGACCACTCTTTGAGTAGCGTAATACCGTCGGTGTCTGGCATCCAAATGTCGAGTAAGACTAGATCGGGTCGGCCTTCAGCGCGCTGCTTACGCGCCGCCGCTGCGTTTTCTGCCAACATCACTTCATGACCTTCATCGGTCAAAATTTCCGAGAGCAACTCTCGGATGCCCATTTCATCATCAACCACAAGTACCTGTGCCATCTTCAGGCGCTCCTTGTAACGAACTGCTCAGGCAAGGGAAAAAAGATATTCACTGTCGCGCCTTGCCCAGGCGCACTTTGAATGCTGATTTCTCCTTGATGCTCATCGACGATTTTTTTGACGATGGCTAATCCAAGCCCTGTACCACGCGATTTCGTGGTGACATAGGGCTCAAAAATACGTGCCATTAATTGTTCTGGAAAACCACTGCCATGATCACTCACCGACAGTTGTATCCGCGTTCCACTGCGTTGGGTCGTGATGCGTATCGCCGCATCGACTGAACTGGCCTGGCCAGTCATTGCGTCTTGCGCGTTTTGAATTAAGTTATGCAGCACTTGTCTGAGCTGCGAAGCATCCGCAAGAATGTTTGGTAAGTCTTGGCCCAGTGATTGATACACCGGTACGGGTGATGTTTCGTATAAAGCCAAAATATCTAAAATCAGTGCATTCAGGTCGATCAGGACAAGCACCGGTGCGGGTAAACGCGCGTAGTCACGAAAATCATCGACCATGGATTTCAACGCACTGACTTGATCGACGATCGTGCGCGTGCCTCGTGCTAATACGTCAGCATCGCTTGCGTCCAATTTACTGGCAAGCTTCATTTGCAAACGCTCAGCCGACAATTGAATGGGGGTGAGTGGGTTTTTAATTTCGTGTGCAAGACGACGCGCCACTTCGGCCCATGCGGTTGCGCGCTGCGCCTGAATCAATTGAGAGACATCATCAAACACCAACACATAACCCGCAGCACCAGGTAACGCGGCACCACGTGCAAGCAAGGTTTTTCCTGTGCCTGGCAAGCTCAACTCCAGTTGCCAGTTGGCTTCACCGTGCGCGCGATAGGCTTGCGCCACCGGTTCTGCAAAGGCATTCAAGATTGGCCATGCATCGAGATCAATGCCTTGTAGTGTTTCAAGCGCAGCACCAAGAATGGCTGCGGCACCGTGGTTGTGAATAGTGAGTTTTAATCGACGATCAAACACCAACACGCCCGCGGAAAGATTTGCCAATATATTTTCGAGTCGGGCTTTTGCGGTCTCGAGTTGCGCACGATTGATCTCTACAATTTGGCGCGCATCATCCAGCTGAGCAGTCATGCTATTAAACGATTCAATCAGCACACCTAATTCATCGCGGCTCGTCACTGGCGTGCGCTTTGAAAAATCGCCGCGTGCTACGGCCTGTGTAGCTTGCGCTAAGTCGGATAAAGGCTTGGATAACCGGTCAGACCAAATAAATGCCAAGCCAATCGCAGAAAATAATGCCATGACCAGCGCCAAGGTCAGCGTCATTAAATAAATTTGTCGCAAGCCCTGTCTTGATAAAGCCAACTCGCGGTAGTCGCGATACACCGCTTCCACGGATTCCGCACTACTCGAGAGTGCTTCTGGTACGGTTTGACGTAATTGAAGAAATTGTTGTTCTTCGCTGATTGAGAGGGATTCGATCGGCACAATCGCGCGCAATGACATCGGTCGGCCTGCGTGCGAGTCAATCGCAGTCGCAACGCGGTTGACTCGTGCGTGACGCATTTGAGCTGCACTGGGAAGTTCAGGCACTAAACGCGCCAAGCGATCGCCAGCACTGGTAATGACGCGACCAGACATGGTGACAATGACCGCTTCTTCCACACCAGTTTGTTCGCGTAGTCGATACAACGTCGTAGCTTGTGAGTGCGCGCTTCGATCAGCCAAATCAGCTGACATCGCACGTGCTTTGGTTTGCAAATCAACCAACATTTGGTCCATTGCCGCTTGACCTAAACGCATGCCACCTTCGAGCGCGCTATCGACACGCACATCAAACCAAGACTCAATACTCTTAGTTAAAAACTGCACTGAGACGACGTAGACGAGCGTTCCTGGTAACACCGCCAGTAATGAAAAAATCACTAAGAAACGCAACGTCAGACGTGCACCAAACACTTGTGCGCGTAATCGTTTGCGTAAAGATAAAAGTTGCCATAACAATACGCCCAACATCACTGCAGCAAACGCGGCGTTTAATCCAAGTAGCAGTGGGTAATGTCCTGCAAACAGCGAGGTGTTGGCACTGGCGCTAGCAAGTAGAAACAGCAATACGCCTGCAACCGCAAAACCAACAATCAATAGACGCTTCATCGCGCTGGCGCCTCGTCACGACGCTCATTCGCGTTGCTCTGCACTGGCGCAAGGACCGGCGTGACGTAGGGTAGTTGAGCGCCTGGGCTTGACGGTGGTGTTCCGATTGACGGCGGCACCGCAGGCTGAGTGATGGCTTTGTAGCTAAAGCGTTTCCAGTCAGAGTCTAGATGTAGTTCTGGTGTCGTGAGCGCACTGACTTGAAATGGTTTTGGCAATAAGGATAGGTCTAAACGCAAGCGTACTGCTGCTTGATAATTTCCCTCTGGCAAATTCACGCCACGCTCTAACACCGGCCAATTGCGTACACGACGCAATACGGCCAATGCTTCAGATAAGGAATTAAAGTTTTGTTGTAGCAAGCCGGTCGAGAGTCGGTATTGCCGAGTGAGCGCATGATACGAGAGTCGGGTCTGCATGCGTCTTACTGTGGTCTTTTCATCAAACCAGTACCAGCGCGGTCGGTTTAATTCGAACTCGAGCACGAAATACACTGGAATACCGTTTGAGACAATTTGCTCTAGCCGACTATTGAAATCGAACGCAAATTCCGCTTGGAGCGTCAGACCTTCTTCGTTTTGTTCGAGCCGCGCTTCTCGGACATCGATGCCATCAGCGCTGGCTGATAACGGCACGCACAGGCTGAACGCAAACAACAGCACGAGCAGCAACAGTTGCGCGGCACGTTCTAGTCTGTTGGTCATGCCTGCGTGTCGCGCTTATTTAGGCATGCATAAAAAAATCCGTCGTGATCCGGGCCGGGCATGAGCTGTTGTCCGTATTCGCCTGTCGATGGGTCGGGGGTAGCGGCTGGCGTGCGTCGTAAAAATTCTTTGATGACGTGACTGTTTTCTTGTTCAAACACAGAACAAGTGACATATAACAATTTACCACCGGGGACGAGCATCTGCCAAAGTGATTCGAGTATACGTAACTGCTGCTGCGCAAAGCCGCCGATATCGCTAGCACGACGTAGCCACTTGATGTCAGGGTGTCGACGTACCACGCCCGAACCGCTACAGGGGACGTCCGCAAGAATTCGGTCAAATTTTTGGCCGTCCCACCACGTGTCTGGTTGTAGAACGTCACCCACACATACCTGTGCCGATAGTCCTAAGCGCTGCAAGTTTTGTTCGATCCGCTCGCATCGTTTTGCTGAAATATCGAGCGCCGTTAGTATGATCTGTGCCGATTCAAGCAAATGGCCGGTCTTTCCACCCGGTGCAGCACATGCATCCAATACGCGCTGTCCTGATTGCAACTGAAGTAACGCCGCGGCGTATTGTGCTCCTGCGTCTTGTACCGACACTTCACCTTGTGCAAATCCAGGTAACGCTTGCATTGGAACAGCCTGTTGCAGGCGTGCGCCGCACTCGCCCACCGGTAGTGCTGTAACGCCCTGTTGTGCTGCTTGGTTTAACCACGCTGCACGTGAAATTAGACGGGTATTAATTCGCACATCCATCGGACCTGGTGCATTACCTGTGCGCAGTATGCTGCTCGCTTGGGTGGGATAGCTTGCGCGCAGAAGTTCAATCCACCATTGCGGATGCTGTGCCGCGACCTGTGCGTTTGGTGTTGGTTGCTTACTTGGGGTGTTTTGTTGTCGTAAATACGTACGCAAGATGGCATTCACAAATCCGCCTGCGGCTGGTTGGCGTAATAAGGTACAAGCGCGTACAGCTTGATCTACGACGGTGTATTTTGCATGTCGCTCTGATTGCAGCGCGTATAGCGCAGCGTAGATCAACGCACGAATCAATATGTGTGTATTTGGGCGTGTCGAAAGATGGTCGAAGAGCGCTGGGATCACGCCGTAAGCGCGTAAGGTGCCATACACGGTATCGCGCACCGCACCGTCGAGTGTTATTTCGGTGTTCGCTAGACTGGCACCTTGAATCACTTGCGCAATCATTTTTGCGGACGTGGCCAGCGTACGTGCCAGGGTGGTTCCTGCGGCTAGCGTTTGCGGTGCATCAAGTGACAAACTCACTCCGGAAATGGCAGCACGCGTCCAACCTCAATCGGATGCGCGGCGATAAATTCGGTGATCATTTGCCGACGTGCGCCAGGGCGTTGCAGTTGTTTTATTTGTAACGCATCTTCACCACATGCCACACTGATGTAGTCACGTGTTACCGCAAGTACAGTACCCGGTATACCGCGCGCTTTCATCGTTTGTGCCTGCCACACCTTGATGGCCTGTCCATCCATCAAAAAATTCGCGCCGGGTGCAGGATTAAACGCACGCACTGTACGATCGAGTTGATTCGCCGTTTTTCTCCAATCTAATCGCGCTTCGTATTTTTGTATTTTTGCGGCATAGCTAACGCCATTGGTCGGCTGTGGTGTGGGTACCGGGAAGGCTTGTTGTGCTAATAAGCTCACTAACATGCGTGATCCGCGTCTTGCTAAGCGGTCCTGCAAGCTTGCGGTGGTGTCGATGTGATGAATGGTTTCTGCTTCGACGCGCAGGATCGGGCCAGTATCCAAGCCGGTATCCATGAGCATGAGTGTCACACCGGTTTGTTCATCCCCCGCGAGAATCGCACGCTGCACTGGCGCAGCTCCACGCCATCGCGGCAAATAAGATGCGTGAATGTTGATGTTGCCAAGCGGTGCAATCGCTAATGCGGGTTGCGGCAAAATTAAGCCATAGGCTGCAACAACCAACAGCTCGGGTTGTGCAGCAACCAGGGGTGCAAGTTGCTCAGGCGTGTTTAGGGCTTCTGGTTGCGCAATTGGAAAACCATAGCTGAGCGCGCGTTGCTTAACGGCACTTGCGGTCATTTTTAAACCACGACCTGCAGGCCGATCAGGTTGCGTGAGCACAAGCGCAACCTGATGCCCCGCTTGCACTAGAGCATCTAAAGCCAATGCAGCAAATTCTGGCGTACCAGCGAATGCAATGCGCATGAAATTAAATTAAGCCGCCTTTGCGGCGTGGTGTTTAAGCGCTTTTGCGCAACTGTTTTGCCAGCCGCGCACGCACACGGGTTTGCTTGAGCTGGGAAAGATACTCAACAAAAACTTTTCCTTGCAGGTGATCCATCTCGTGTTGGATACAAACCGCCAGCAAGCCTTGCGCTTCCAACGTAAATAACTTTCCGTTGACATCATAAGCGCGCACCTTCACGCGTTCTGCACGGGGCACCGTGTCGTATATCCCCGGTACCGAAAGGCAACCTTCTTCAATATCGGAATCACCGTGTGCATCGACAATTTGAGGATTGACTAGCGTAATCAGCGAATCTCTACGGTCTGATACATCGACGACAATCACTTGCTTATGTACATCCACTTGCGTTGCGGCCAAACCAACACCTGGCGCGGCATACATCGTTTCGGTCATGTCTTGGACAAGCTGCTTCAGGCTCGCATCGAACACCGTGACTGGTGCTGCAAGCTTATTGAGTCGCGCATCTGGATATCGAAGTATGTTCAGTATCGCCATGATCGAAAGACAGTCCGTACTGTAAAAAATTCCGTGTTAAACACCGTGTGAGGCCGTAAACGTCATTAGGCACTAAAGAAAATAGCAGTCACCCTGTGCTACATTGCAGCGCGTTATCTTGATTTCAAGTCTCGGGGATAACGAAGACCAATTTCAGGTGAAGACGACGGGTTCTTGGCGATGCACTTCACGTTGTGTCAGGAACAATGGCGCTACCGTTTCAAAGAGCTTCGCACCCTTATACTTTGGCGCGTACTTTGGCGCGTACTTTGCGCTCGCCAAATCTGCTCGCTACGTATGCCCGCTAAGTGTGCTCGAAATTTACGCCGAGTCGTACCAAAGTTTATCACATCACTCGTATTTTCATACCCCTTCTCGCAATGTTCCATCTGTCCCTGAGCAGAAATCAACACCCAATTTTCGACGTCATTATTCGTTGAGTCTTTCGGATTGAACCCACCAGATACTGAGCGACTGTCTTGGCTTTGCCTGACCAATGTCCAGGGCTTAGGCGGGGCAGCGCTGAGAAAACTCTTCAGCGCATTTGGTTTGCCTGCACAAGTTTTGGCACAACCTGAACGTGCATTGGCGCAGGTCATTGGCACAGAGCTCGCTCGGGCGGTGCGCCAGGCAAGTCAAGCCGGGACGGGCGCATTTGAACCCACCTTGGCCTGGCTCGCAAAACCTGACTGCCATTTACTGACCTTGGCCGATGCGTCCTATCCGGCGCTGTTATTACAAACCGACGATCCACCCACCCTTATCTTTGCCCGCGGTCGTCTCGACTTGCTGAGTCAACCGACATTGGCGATGGTGGGCAGTCGCCATGCCACCGCGCAAGGGTTACGCGATGCACGCGCTTTCGCGCACGCTTTGAGTGATGGCGGACTCACCATTGTTAGCGGGCTTGCTTTAGGGATTGATACCGCCGCGCACGAAGGCGCCTTACTTGGTCAAGCCAAAACCATCGCGGTTCTTGGGACAGGTATTGATCAAATTTATCCTGCCCGTAACGCTTCGCTTTTTGAAAAAATTGCCAGCGAAGGGCTGTTGTTAAGTGAATACCCTTTAGGCGCGCCACCATTGACCCATCATTTCCCACGTCGAAATCGGTTAATTAGTGGTTTGTCGCGCGGTTGTTTTGTTGTTGAAGCCGCGCTTAACAGTGGTTCGCTCATTACGGCACGGTACGCCACGGAACAAGGCCGAGAGGTGTTTGCCTTACCAGGGTCAATCCATTCGCCGTTATCGCGCGGCTGCCACGCACTCATCAAACAAGGCGCCAAACTCGTTGATCGGATGGAAGATGTGCTGAGCGAGCTCGGTGTCTGGTCTGCATTGGCTACAACACCAACCTCTAGCAACACAGCGAAACAAAATCCAATCATTACACCCGAGGATGCAGCATTGTTAGCGCATCTGGGTTACGCTCCAATGGACATAGATACGTTGTGTTTGCGTACCGGCCACAGCGCGGAAACATTGAGTGCTGTATTGTTACAGCTTGAGCTTGACGGAAAAGTCACCATGCTTCCCGGCGGACGTGTGCAACGATTATCCTGAATTGTTTTAAGTTGATCGAGTAGACCGAGAAAAAGCCGATGTTCGATATCCTTGCCTACTTGTACGAAAACTGCCATCACGCCGATCTTTCACAAGACAGCGCGCGTGTGGTGAAAAAACTGTCGGCCGCTGGTTTTGATGATTCCGAAATCAGCGAAGCCTTGGCTTGGCTCGATGGCATGGCGCGTATTCCACAGCGCATGATCCTGAAACAGCCCGAAAAATCCCTCGCTGTTCGACACTTTGCAGAACGCGAATGTGACAAGCTCGAGCCTGCTTGTCGTGGTTTTATTATGCATCTAGAGCATATTGGCATCATCGACGCAAGTCTGCGCGAAGTAATCATTGACCGCGCCATGGCTACCAACGCGCAGATGCTTTCCCTAGAACAACTCAAGATTATCGTGCTCATGGTGCTTTGGAATCGGGACACCCCAGCCAACCAATTGCTCGCCGAAGAGTTGCTTTCCGAACACGAAGATCGCCTGCCTAACTAAGCGCTGTTGCTTTGCGAAACCACCGGTATGACATCGGTCTTGGTTGTCAGCAGCTTGCAGTTGCGCTTATCATCGCCCCCCTTTGACGGTCCGGAACGAAATCCAGCGTGAGCAAAAAACTGATCATTGCCGAGAAGCCTTCTGTTGCTAACGACATTGCGCGGGCTTTGGGCGGATTCACCAAACATGGCGATTTCTTTGAAAGCGATGATTACGTGCTTTCATCAGCGGTTGGCCATTTACTCGAGCTTTCGTTGCCGGAGGAATTCGACGTCAAGAAAGGCAAGTGGTCGTTTGCGCGCCTTCCGGTCATTCCTCCACACTTTGAACTTCGCCCCATCGAAAAATCCGAGCCACGTTTAAACGTGCTGCTCAAGTTGATGAAGCGTAAAGATGTCGACAGTTTGATCAACGCCTGTGATGCGGGACGCGAAGGCGAGTTGATTTTCCGCTATATCACACAGCACGCCAAAACAAAAAAACCAGCGCAACGACTGTGGCTGCAATCAATGACGCAGACTGCGATCCGCGATGGCTTTGACCGCTTGCGCGAAGACCCGGAGATGCTACCGCTTGCCGATGCAGCAAAGTGTCGCTCTGAGGCTGATTGGTTAGTTGGTATTAACGGCACACGTGCAATGACCGCCTTCAATTCCAAAGAGGGTGGCTTTTATTTGACCACGGTCGGTCGTGTGCAAACCCCAACGCTCACCATTTTGGTTGAGCGCGAAGAGCGGATTCGTGCGTTTGTCGCCCGTGACTATTGGGAAGTACACGCACGCTTTACAGCAAAAGCGGGCGAATATGCTGGTCGTTGGTTTGACCCTGACTGGAAAAAAGATGAAGCCGATGCCGAACGTAAAGCCGAGCGTCTTTGGGATGTATCGCGCGCCGAAGCGATTCGTGCAGCCTGCGCAGAGCAAGTCGGTCGAGTCACGGAAGAAAGTAAACCCTCGACTCAAAGCTCACCCCTACTATTTGACTTAACCAGCCTGCAGCGTGAGGCCAACGGAAAATTTGGATTTTCTGCGAAAACCACGCTATCGATTGCACAAGCACTTTACGAGCGCCATAAGGTGTTGACTTATCCCCGCACTGACGCACGCGCTTTGCCCGAAGACTATGTCTCTACGGTCAAACAAACCATGGAAATGTTGCGAGAAGGTGGCTACACCACCTATGCAAGTCAAGTGCTCAAAGCCGGTTGGGTGAAACCAAACAAACGTATTTTTGATAACAGCAAGATCTCAGATCACTTTGCCATTATCCCAACGCTGCAAGCACCAAAATCACTCAACGAAGTCGAACAAAAGTTATATGACTTGGTGGTGCGTCGATTCTTGGCGGTGTTTTATC
>CANIIA010000013.1 GCA_947467435.1 Betaproteobacteria bacterium | reverse complement strand
ATCAACTGGGCTTTTCTAATTTTGATTTCCCGTTTGCTGCGGTGTTGAGTATGACGGCGCTTGCGCTGACGGTGGCCATCTTAATGGCCTTGAGTCGTCTCATGCGTGGCCTTGAGCGCTACGGGATTCAACACTAATGGATCAGCTCTTGCGTGTCATGGTACGTGTCGTGATTGCGCTCACGTTATGCTTTGTTGCGCTACCCTCATTGGTGGTGATCGTGACCGCCTTCAATGACAAAGCGATCTTGATGTTTCCACCCACAGGATTTTCGTTACGCTGGTTTGAGCGGGCAATCACGTACGACGATTTTCGACGTGGCCTGATGAACGGTTTCATCATTACCGCGTGGGCTTCTTCGCTGGCCTTGGTGTGCGGTACGTTGGGTGCGGTCGTGATCGAACGCTATCGGTTTGCTGGGCGACGTTGGTTGGAGGCGATTTTACTTTCGCCCTTGGTGATTCCACATTTCACGCTTGGTATTGCGATGCTGATTTTGGCCTCGGCGATGCATGTTGAGCGCACGTATAGCTTGGTGGTGTTGTGTCATGTGATTTTGGTACTGCCGTTTGTGATGCGTAGTGTGTATGTCTCGCTTAAAAACATTGACCCTGCACTCGGGCGCGCTGCTGCGAGTTTGGGTGCGACACCGCTACAATGTTTTTTGCGGATCGACTTACCCTTATTGGCGCCAGGACTTGCGGGAGGATGGTTGTTTGCCGCAATTCTTTCGTTTAATGAATTCACCGCCACCTTATTTGTGACAGGTCAGCGCACCCAAACGTTACCGGTCGCGATGTATACCTATGTGCGCGAATATGCCGATCCGACCATGGCCGCACTATCGGCCTTGCTGATTGCCGCGACCGTATTATTTTTACTTGCAGCAAACCGTTGGTTAGGGCTTGCGCGCATTCTTTCAATTGAAGCGGGACGTTGATGCCATGACGCAAACGACAGAATCTTTTAGCGTTTCAGTTGCGAATGTACGGAAAGCCTATGGCACCACCACGGCACTTGATGATGTGTCGCTGACCGTACAAGCCGGCGAGTTTTTAACGCTACTTGGACCGTCGGGCTGTGGCAAAACCACGTTGCTGAATTTAATTGCTGGGTTTGTTCAGCCCGATCAAGGCAGCATCTGTATTGATGGCGAGTCAGTCAACGAATTACCACCGTATCGGCGTTCGATAGGGATGGTGTTTCAGCACTATGCGTTATTTCCTCACATGAGCGTGGCGGACAACGTGGGCTTTGGTTTGAAGATGCACCAGGTCCCCAAAAGCGAAATCGCTGTGCGTGTGAAAGCTGCCCTCGAGATGGTGCGCTTGGGGCAACTCGGCGAGCGTCGGCCCCGCGAGCTCTCTGGCGGGCAGCAACAACGCATTGCCTTGGCGCGCGCGTTAGTCATCAATCCGAAGGTGGTGTTGTTGGATGAACCATTTTCGGCCATCGATAAAAACCTACGTGCTGAAATGCAAGTTGAGTTAAAGCAAATTCAGCAGCGTCTGGGTATCACCACCATTTTCGTCACCCACGATCAGTCGGAGGCGTTGTCCTTGTCTGACCGTATTGCAGTAATGTCAAACGGACAGATCGAGCAATTGTCGGCACCTGCCGATTTATACCGCCATCCAGCCTCAAGCTTTGTGGCGTCATTTATTGGTGATATCAACCGATTCCCGTGCGTGATCAAGGCGCGCACCGAAACAACTTGTACGGTGGCGATGGCCGATACGCTTTTGACCTTACCCATCACGCACCCGGCGTTGAGCATCGGTGCAGCAGCGTTATTATTTATACGACCAGAGGAATTAACCTTGGTGCCTTCACACAGCGACGCCGCAAATTTGGGTACAGGGCAGGTCGATACGCATGTGTATCAAGGTACCCATGTGGATGTGTATGTTCGCTTTGCTGATGCCCGTGTATTGCGTGTGCGTCATCCGGGATGGCAAGCGACCAGTTTGTTTGCGCTCGGTCAGGCGGTGGGTGTTCAAGCGAACTTACAGCAAGCGTTTATTTTTCCTGCGCGCTAATTTGTCGAGTCTCAATTATGCATACACGGACAAGTAAAAAACTCACGCATGCTGGCGCCTTACATGCGCTGCATGCAGCCTTAGAGAAAGCCACGGCACTTGGGGTACCGCAAAACATTAGCATCGTGGATGACGGTGGCAATCTGTTGGCCTTCTTGCGTATGGACGATGCAAAGATGATGTCGATGCGCACTTCGCAAAAAAAAGCCATCTCCGCTGCGTCACATCGTGTCCCGTCAGGCAACCTTGCGCCGGATCTTGAGTTGAAACTTGGTCTAGCAACTGAAGGCGGGCTGACTAACCTAGAAGGTGGTTTCCCCATCATTTTTGATGGGGTGTGTGTTGGCGCGATTGGTGTCGGCTCTGGTACGGGGGCGCAAGATTGCGAAGTGGCGCGCGCTGCACTGGCGGCGTTAGGTGCGCAAACTTTTTAACTCGGCCCGCATCGCTCTGATCCGTATGGTTTCTTCTACCTGGCCTCAACTTGCCGACGTACAATCGTCTTGAGGTTTTGATCGAGCGTAGGAGAGGGCCATGGCCGTAACGTTTGACGGCAAATTGGTGGTGGCGATTTCGTCGCGCGCCTTATTTGATTTTGAAGAAGAAAATCGCGTCTTTGAGCACGCCGGCGATGACGCTTATATGCAGTTGCAACTCGAGCGGTTAGAAATTGCCGCTAAGCGCGGCGTAGCGTTTCCGTTGGTGCAAAAACTGTTGGCCTTTAACACCGCAGAGACGCATCTGGTTGAGGTAGTGATTCTCTCGAAGAACGATCCGGTGTCGGGTCTGCGAGTTTTTCGCTCCGCAAAAGGGGCGGGATTACGCTTAGAGCGTGGTGTGTTTACGCGTGGTCGTCATGCCTATCACTATCTAGAGGCCTTAAAGGCAAATTTATTTTTATCCACCAATGAAGACGACGTGCGCGGTGCGTTGGAGGCGGGATTTCCAGCCGCGCGTGTGTATCCAGATTCGGTGGCTGCGGCGGCACGTCATGCCGAAGAAGTGCGTATTGCATTTGACGGCGATGCGGTACTTTTTTCAGACGAGGCCGAGCAAGTATTTCAACGGCAAGGGCTCGATGCGTTTCAGCAACACGAAACCGAGCACGCGCTGCGCCCATTACCACCAGGGCCGTTTAAACCCTTGCTTGAAGCGCTGCATCGGTTGCAAACCGCAGCAGCTTCTCCAGTCAAAGTGCGCACAGCGCTCGTCACGGCACGAAGCGCACCAGCGCATGAACGCGCAGTACGCACCTTGATGCAATGGAAGGTTGCTGTGGACGAAGCAATGTTTTTAGGTGGCTTAGAAAAAGGCCCGTTTCTTGCCGCCTTTGCGCCCGACATTTTCTTTGATGATCAGCGTGGGCACGTCGAATCAGCTAAGCGCCATGTAGCGACTGGACACGTGCCATTTGGCGTAGCGAATCGAAAACGAATTGGATAACGGCTTCTATTGGTGGAGGCATTGCGCCTCATCAAGTCGATCCCTTGGCGTGACGCAGGGCGGCACGTTACGATCACCAATACACCGGACCATTAAGTCTTGAGTGGCAGCCCTGCTTCGATCAACGCGGCTAAATAGCCTGCGCCTAACGGAATGACATCGTCATTAAAGTCGTAATTGGGGTTGTGTAAGAAACATCCCATCGGTCCGCCACCTTGCCCAAGAAAAATATACGCACCAGGTCGCGCTTGCAGCATATAAGAAAAATCTTCGGCACCCATGGTGGGATCGTCATTGGTGAGGACATTGTCTGCGCCAAAAATGGTTGCACCAACCTTAGCCGCAAAGTGGGCTTCGGCTTCAGTGTTGACGGTGGCTGGATAGCCGCGACGATAGTCGATTTGTGCCGAACCACCCAAGGCGTTTGCTACACCAGAGACAATCTCATGCACACGACGCTCTGCAAGATCGCGCGTATCTGGACGAAACGTACGCACAGTGCCGATCAGTTCGACATGGTCAGGGATCACATTAAATGCACCAACTTGACTGGTGGTCATCGAGCAAATACTCACCACCACGGCATCAACCGGATGCACGTTGCGACTGGCGATGCTTTGTAGTGCAGTAATGACGTGTGCGCTTATCAACACCGGATCGGTGCATAAATGAGGCATTGCGCCATGTCCCCCATGTCCGCGTAGGGTGATGGTGAGTTCGTCAGCGGCAGCCATCATTGGGCCGGGTCGCACGGCAATTTTTCCTGGCGCTAAGTTGGGCCAGTTGTGTAAGGCATACACGGCATCGACAGGAAACCGCTCAAACAGTCCTTCTTCCACCATGACACGCCCACCACCACCACCTTCTTCCGCCGGTTGGAAGATCACATAAGCCGTGCCATCAAAGTTGCGTGTTTGTGCAAGATAGCGCGCGGCACCCAGCAACATGGTGGTGTGCCCATCATGACCGCATGCATGCATACACCCTACATGCACAGACCGATAAGGTAATTGACTGGTTTCGTGCATCGGCAAGCAATCCATGTCAGCACGCAAGCCAATGGCGCGCCCGCTGCGTGTTTGCTTGCCGTGAATGACGCCGACAACACCGGTGGTGGCCAATCCTCGATGCACCTCGATGCCAAACGAAGCCAGGCTGTGAGCGACTAAATCAGCGGTGCGTTGTTCTTTAAAGCCCAGTTCTGGATGGGCGTGAATGTCACGCCGAATGGCGACTAATTCGGGGTGAAACCCACGAATATGATCAACCGCAGTATGAGATTTTAAAGGCGCATTCATCAATGTGAATCTTGCCTTGTGCGTGGCGTGCCGTCAAACCGCGGATGTACCGCGATGCGATGCGATGCGGTGCAGCGCGACACAGACGTCTTGCTTACAATGCACCACTGCCTTTCATTGCATATGCACAGATGCCTAAACCCGCACAACCGTCGGCCGCTCAAAAAACAGCAGTGCGTCCACCGATTGCAGGGATGCCATCGACAGAAAATTTTTCGGCGCAGGTCATTCGCTGGCAGCGGCAACATGGTCGACACGATTTACCTTGGCAAAACACGCACGATGCTTATCGTATTTGGCTTTCGGAAATCATGCTGCAGCAAACACAGGTGGCTGCTGTGTTGGGTTATTACGCACGATTTTTACGGCGCTTTCCGAAGGTGTCGACATTAGCGCAAGCGCCCATCGGTGACGTCTTAAAACACTGGGCAGGGTTGGGGTACTACGCGCGTGCTAGAAATTTACATCGCGCTGCGCAGCATGTGATGCAAGAGCACGACGGACAATTTCCAACCACGCCTGAAGCCCTCATTGCGCTTCCTGGGGTGGGCCGTTCAACAGCAGCGGCTATTGCCGTATTTTCTGTTGGCGCACGTGCAGCGATATTAGATGGCAATGTGAAACGCGTACTGGCGCGGTGTTTTGGTGTAAGCGGATTTCCTGGTCTTGCACGCGTTGAAAAAATACTTTGGCAGCGCGCTGAACAGTTGTTGCCAACCCGCGGCGGCGCGCGCGCGATGCAGGCCTACACACAGGGCTTAATGGATTTGGGCGCCACTTTGTGTACGCGCACAAAGCCCGCGTGTCTGCGTTGTCCATTACGCACCATGTGCGTGGCGCATTTAACGGATCGTACTGCGCACTTACCGACACCTCGAAAAAAAATGCGTCTCCCCGAGCGACAGGCCCGTTGGTTGGTTGTGATACATGGGGATGTGGTGCTACTAGAGCAACGTCCTGCCACTGGTATCTGGGGCGGTTTGTGGAGTTTTCCTGAGCTGCATGCGGATGAAACACCCACGCAAGCTGCGTGTCGTTACGGCTGTGTTGCGAAGCAATTCGATGTGTTACCAACGTTTCGTCATAGCTTCACGCATTTTCATTTGCATGTTCAGGCGCTGCAAACGCTGTTGCGTGGTCGACGACCAACAGCACCAGCGCAAGCGGCGTGGGTCAAGGTATCGGATGCCATCGAGCAAGGTGTGCCAACCCCAGTGCGCACACTCTTACAGCGCTTACCTTGGCATGCTTAGTCGCTTGCGATTGATTTGGTTAAACCACGATGTCGCACAATGGTTTGCCAGCGTGCGCGAAAGTGTGTTGCAAGACGTTCAGCAAGATACACCGAGCGATGTTGCCCGCCGGTGCAACCAATCGCAACGGTGAGATGGGTACGGTGATCACGCGACATTTCTGGAAGCCAGCGTTCTAAAAAGCCAGTGACGTCAGTGAGCAACTGATCGACGAGTGGTTCGGCATCTAAAAAATCAATGACCGCAGCATCGCGTCCAGTGAGTGGCCGTAGCGCTTCGTTGTAATAGGGGTTGGGTAACATGCGCGCATCGATCACCCAATCGGCATCGAGCGGAATGCCATCTTTAAAGCCGAAGCTTTCAAATTGTAAAAGCACGGCCGCTGTATCAAGTGCCAGAAATTCGCGGACCCAACTGCGCAGGGCTTTCGGTAATAAGTCGCTGGTGTCAATGCGGTGTCCAGACTCACTGACCTGGGCCAGCAATTCACGCTCTTGATCAATGGCCTCTTCGATAGTGAGCCCGAGCGCGGTGAGTGGATGGCGTCGTCGAGTTTCGGAGAATCGACGTAGGAGTGATTGTCGTGTGGCTTCAAGAAACAACAAACGACAATCGACCCCCGAGCGTTTGAGCTGCGCAAGCGCTTCGGGTAACGCCGGCAGTGCGGCGCTGCGTGCATCGACACTCACCGCCACACGCGTGTGGCCAGCATCGGATAAAAAACGCACCACATCCTGTAACAATGTCGCTGGCAGGTTGTCGACGCAATAAAAACCCGCGTCTTCAAGTACCGTGAGCACGATACTTTTTCCAGACCCAGAAAGACCGCTGACTAGAACAAGTTGCATACGCGATAGCCTACCGCGAGATGGGCGTGTTGTCATGCAATCGCATGCGTACCATTGGGCTGTTGGGTTGGCTTGTGTTTAGCGCAGGGGTTTTTTCTGTACAAGCACGCATCCAGCGCTGGCGTGATTGCGTACGTTGTCCCGCTTTGTCACGCTGTTGGAGTTGTTTCAGGCAATCGCGCTGTACGGTTTGCCATTCGAATTTTCTGCGCACGAGACATTCGCGTAAGAATGGTTTGCGCTCGGTTTGATGCAGTCCTTGTGTTTGCGCTTCGCGTAAACAAGCGGCTTGCCAGCGTTGGCGCAATGAGGCGTGTGGCGATTCTGCTGCAGCGGTGGGTAGGACATGCAATACGGACAGGGCAACCAGCATCGCACACAAAGATTTTGTTTGCTGCAGAAGGCGATCTTTCGTGCGACTAGTCGATCTCGTCATCTTCATCGAGTTCGATGGCGTTGGATTGCCGAGCCATGAATTCTGCGGTGCTATCAATGCCACGTAAGCGCAGGATATGGTTACGGACTGCCGCTTCAAGCAGTACAGCGAGGTTTCGTCCTGCGGCCACAGGGATGACCACTTTGCGTATCACCACGCCAAGAATTTCTTCGGAAAGATCTTCTAATGGCAAGCGCTCGATCTCGGGACCGCCAGAAGAAGATTTAGCCAACTGCACAATCAACTTCAAACGCATTTTGGGACGGACCGCGGTTTCACCAAAAATGGTGCGCACGTTCAGTAAACCGAGCCCCCGTACCTCGATGAAGTCGCGGAGTACCGCCGGGCAGCGACCTTCAAGGGTGTTGGCCGCAATCCGCGCGACTTCGACCACATCATCTGCCACCAAGCCATGGCCGCGGCTGATCAACTCTAAGCCCAGTTCACTTTTTCCTACGCCAGACTCACCGGTGATCATGACACCCAGACCCAACACATCCATGAACACACCATGGCGTGTTGTGGTATCGGCTAACGATTTCGATAGGTAGCGCGATAGTGTTTCAATGATTTGTGCGGCGGGCACTGGCGTGGCAAACAGCGGCGTACTTGTGTCGATGGCGTGTTGCATGAGTTCATCGGAGATCGTCACGCCATCGGCAACAATCACTGCTGTGGGGTGGCTTGAAAAAATCTTTTGTGCCAACGCGGTGCGTGCTGCCAAGGACAGGGCGTTGTGCGCTTGTTGCTGATGCGCGCCGATCACCTGGATGCTATTGGGATGATCGAGGTTCAAATGCCCAATCAATGCCGCGGCCGCCGCGGCCTCATAGGAAATCGCCGCAGCACTTTCTTGCGCAGCCAGCCATTGCAGGTTTAATCCTGCACCGTGGTCTTTATGCAGCTGCTTGACGCTGAGTTGACGCATCCGAGTTGTGCCATGTGGTCATGAGTTGATGTAACGCAGAAGCATCGGGTGCACTGAGCATCGATTCGCGTCGTTCGCGGTCGCTAAACAGTTGCGCCAGTGCAGAGAGAATTTGCAGATGCTTTTCGGTGGCGCGTTCTGGGACCAGTAACGCGAACGCAAGTCGCACAGGTTGACCGTCTGGCGCATCAAACGGGATTGGTGTAGCCAAGCGGATGAGCGCGCCAGTGGCTTCACGTAGACCTTTAATGCGGCCATGTGGCATGGCCACGCCATGACCAAGCGCAGTGGTACCTAAGCGTTCACGCACAAATAAGCTTTCGTAGACCAAACTTTGGGCGATGCTGTTGTGGTTTTCAAACAGCAATCCAAATTGCTCAAATAAGCGTTTCTTGCTCGAGACAGCAAGATCAACGTGAATTTTTTCGAGGGGAAGTAGTCGGGCGATCAGGTTCATGCAACAGCAGCCAAGCCACAGGGCGGCGGATTATACCCGCGCCCTGTGTGTGTGCTCTAGCCAGACTAGCTTAGCGCCTCAATGGCTGCGTCTTGGCGCTTTAAGGGCACATGGTTGCGTGGCCCTGCAAGCTGTTTGTATTTCATGATTTGTCGATCGAGTTTGTCCATCAACAAATCGATCGCGGCATAAAGATCCGCGTGTCGAGATTCGACATGGATTTCGCGTCCACGAACATGCAGCGTGATCTCCGCTTTTTGCTGCAATTTCTCGACTGAGAAAATGACGTGTGCATCAAGCACATGATCAAAGTGTCGTCGTATGCGTTCGAGTTTGCTGCTCAGGTAAGCACGAATTGCCGGTGTCACTTCGAGGTGATGACCACTCATATTCAGGTTCATAACTCCTCCACGTTGACAGCCCGGCACGGGATGGCGCCGGGATAAGACAAACTAAAGGGCTTTTCTGAGATTGACCGGTGGGATATTGAGTGCCTCGCGATACTTGGCGATGGTGCGTCTTGCCACCACGATACCTTGTTGGCCGAGGATTTGCGAGATGCGTGAATCGGATAATGGCGCGCGGGTGTTTTCGGCGCCAATCAGCTGTTTGATCAGCGCTCGGATGGCGGTGGCCGATGCTGCACCGCCCGTGTCGGTGGCGACATGGCTACCAAAAAAGTATTTGAGCTCGAAGGTGCCTCGCGGTGTGACCATGTACTTCTGTGTTGTCACCCGTGAAATGGTGCTTTCGTGCAAGTTCAGTGTTTCGGCAATCTCGCGCAGCACCATCGGACGCATGGCGACTTCGCCGTGATCAAAAAAGCTCCGCTGCCGCTCCACGATGGCCTGCGAGACGCGCAGGATTGTGTCAAAGCGCTGCTGCACGTTTTTAATTAACCAACGGGCTTCTTGCAGCTGACCAGAAAGACCGCCCCCGCCGCGCTGGCCAGCGAGTAAGTCGGCATACATACGGTTGACCCGCAACTTCGGCATGGCATCGCCATTGAGGCTCGCGCGCCAAGCGCCTTTGACTTTTCGTACCACCACATCGGGGATGACGTAACGTGCTTCGACCTGTGCATACGCAGCACCCGGCCTAGGATTCAAGGATTGAATCATTTGTTGCGCAGCGCGCAACGCCTCGTCGTCTGCGCCGGTGGCTTCACGCAGTCGGTTGTAATCGCGTTGCGCCAAGGCCTCGAGGTGATGTTTGACGATCTCGGTGGCGATCACTGTGGTTGGCTCGGTGGCGTTGTAACGAGCGCGGATTTGTAATAACAAGCATTCGGAAGGGGTGCGTGCACCAACGCCGGTTGGCTCCATATGTTGTAGATGATGTAACGCGGCGCCGAGCTCTTCGGGCTCGATCTCAGCTTCCTCGGGCAACATGTCGGCGATCTCTTCTAAACTTTGGGTGAGATAGCCATCATCATCTAGCGCATCAATGAGCAAAGTCACCAATGCGCGATCGCGTTGATCGAGTTTGGTGAAGGCCAGTTGTGCATTGAGGTGATCGCGTAAGGACGGTTGCTCTGCAGCCACATAGCCGCGATCGTTTTCCTCGTCATCTTCGCTGCCGTTATTGCGCGAGCTGCCAGAAAAATCTGGCTGCCAATCATCATTTGGATTGGCCGGAGAGTCTTGGAGTGGTGTATCGCCACCACTGTCTGGCATGGGTTCGGGCGGTGCTTCGACCGGCGCGGCGGACTCCTCGGGGGAAGAAAATGACACAGCAGTGGCGCCTGGTTCGCCAAACTCTTCGCGCTCGAGCAGCGGGTTTTCAATCAGGATGCGTTCAATTTCTTGATTGAGTTCGACGGTCGAGAGCTGCAATAGCTTGATCGACTGCTGCAGTTGCGGAGTCAGCGTCAGGTGTTGCGAGAGCCGGAACTGAAGCGTTGGTTTCATCGAAACCCGGTCGATAGCGGCAGCCACAAAAGGCGTGCACGCAGAAAAAAATCACATGCGAAAATGTTCACCTAAATACACGCGACGCACGTTGTCATTATAGACAATCTCGTCAGGTTTGCCTGAGGCCAGCAGCGCGCCGTCGTTCATGATGTAGGCGCGATCGCATATACCCAGCGTTTCGCGTACGTTGTGATCGGTGATGAGCACGCCGATGCCGCGTTGTTTGAGAAAACGAATGATGCGCTGAATATCAATCACCGCAATGGGATCGACGCCAGCAAAAGGTTCATCCAGAAGAATAAATCCAGGGCGCGTGGCCAGTGCACGTGCAATTTCTAAGCGCCGCCGTTCGCCGCCCGACAGTGATTGCGCTGGGTTTTTACGTAAGCCACGGATGTTGAGATCTTCAAGCAGCTCTATCAAGCGCGCTTCAAGCGCATCACCCGACAGACCTTGAAGCTCTAGCACTGCCTGCAAATTTTCTTCGACTGAGAGTCGACGAAACACGGAGTTTTCTTGCGGTAAATAGGAAATACCTAAACGTGCGCGTTGATGAATGGGTAAATGCGTGAGCTCACGACCATCGAGATGAATGTTGCCGCCATCCGCGGTCACGAGACCGACCATCATATAAAAGCAGGTGGTTTTGCCTGCGCCGTTAGGGCCCAGTAGACCAATGACTTCGCCGCTGGCTACTTCCAAAGACACATCTTGCACCACCGTACGCGATTTGTAGCGCTTGCGCAGATGGGCAGCAGATAGCACGCTCATTAGTGGATCACTTTTTCGTGCTGCCTTTTGCCGCGGGTTTCGCGGGCGGGCTCACCGCTGCGGGTGCCGCAGGTGCAGGCACGCCTTCATCGACAGTGGCTTTGGGTTGGATCACCGCGCGGACACGCCCATCGGGGTTCGCCGCGGTCGAGGCGCTGCGCCCAGAGAGTACGGTAAAAAATTCAGAGCGCGTGTCGACCTCGATGACATCACCGCGGACTTCATCTTTTTCACGCAACATGATGGCGCGCTGACGCAGCTCGACTTTTTCTGCGCGGTCATCCAGCAAGATGGTGAGTGCTTCACCTTCGATCCATTCTTCTTTGCCTTCACGCTTTTGTCGAAAGCGTGCGGGATTGCCTGTGGCCGTGGAGATTTGAAAACCATCTTCATCTTGTCGAACCACAATGCGATCGGCACGCACAAGCAATGTGCCTTTGGTGAGAACCACATTGCCTTCAAAGATGCTTAAGCGACGTGCATCATCAGAGCTCATGCGCGCTGATTCGATTTGTGTGGGTTTATCGCGATCCGCTTTTTCAGCATGCAGTGGCGCGCTGAGCATCAGGCCGATGAATAGTGTGCATGGCCAACCGCAACGAAAGGAGTGAATGAAAAGGCGGTGCATGGTTAACGTGCTTTTTTGGGTGCAAAGGTACCGCGTACGTTCTCGCGCAAAAATAATTGCTCGGTCTCGCTGTGATACTCCATGCCGCGTCCAGTCATTTGACGTGTTTCTTCGCGCATTTCAACGTCTTGATCGGTGCGGATGATCGAACGATCACGCACGATGTGGAGTACCGAGGTGGTGAGATGCATCTCGGCGAGTTCTGGCGCCGGTTCGCGATGCATGTGTACGTTGTCGTACAGAAACGTATCTGCACCATCTTGGCTGAGTGCACCACGGTCAGCGGTGAGGGTCATGCGTGGGTGATCCGGTTTAGTTTGAACCAAGCGTGGCTGGAGTAAGTCGGAAGAATCATCATCAGGGTAATGTAACATTTTGCGCGCGCTGAGCGTGGATTCGAGCGTGCCCTGTTCCGCGGTGTAATTGCTGATGGTGAATTGTTCCACGACATAATCAGGGTCGTGCCGGCGTAATGACGGATGCACGTATTCATCGCGCACCATATGTTCAAGCCAAAACGTGAGCCCTGCTAGTGTGCTGAGTAAGATCAGCGGAAATAGCCGGGCTTGTGACAGTCGCATGTTATTGCCTTAAAGCAAATAGTCGGCAAGCGCCTGATCCCAACGCTGTTGGGCGCGCAAAATAAATTCGCATGCTTCGCGTGCAGCACCGCGACCCGCGGGCTGTTGGCAAATCAAATGCGCGTGTTTTCGTACTTCACGTACCGCTTGTGGTGGCGCGACAGCAAACACACAGCGACGCATTACCGGTAAATCAATTAAGTCATCACCCATGTAACCGCACACATCAGCCGAGAACCCTGCATCGGCACACAGCTGCGCAAACGCAGCGCCTTTGTCGGCGATACCTTGATATAGATGCGTTACCCCCAACTCTTTGGCACGATGCGCGACTGCACCAGAGGTGCGACCGGTGACGATCGCAGTGAGGATGCCTTGCGTTTGTAGCAAACGTAGTCCTAACCCATCGACCGTACTAAACGCTTTGGCTGCTTCGCCTTGCTCGGTGTACCAAAGTTGTCCGTCGGTGAGCACACCATCCACATCAAAAATCATCAGTCGTACAGCGGCAGCGCGCGCTTGGGCATCCATGCTTAGATCACCTTGTGATGTAACAAGTCGTGCGTGTTGAGAGCGCCGACCAATTGGTCTTGTGCATCAATCACCAATAGCTGCGTGATACGGTGTGTTTCCATCAATTGCGCGGCATCGACGGCGAGCGCATCAGGTCGAATGCTGCGTGGGTTTGTAGACATCAGCGCAGTGATCGGGGTCTCGCGCGGATCGTCGCGACGATCGAGCGTGCGGCGCAAATCACCATCGGTGTAGATACCAATCACACGATCCTGCGCGTCGAGAATGGCGGTCATGCCAAGTCCTTTACGCGTAATTTCGATTAACGCTTGGCGCAAATTGGCGTTGTGTAACACGCGAGGAATCGCCTCACCCGTACGCATCACATCAGACACACGTAGCAGCAAGCGCCGACCCAGCGCGCCACCAGGGTGGGAGCGCGCAAAATCATCAGCAGAAAATCCGCGTGCCTCAAGTAACGCTACCGCAAGCGCATCGCCCAAGGCCAGCGCAGCAGTGGTGCTAGCCGTTGGCGCAAGGTTATGTGGACACGCTTCTTGATCAACCTGTGCGTTTAAAAAAACGTCTGCTTCAAGTGCCAGTGGGCCGTTGGGCTCGCCACTGATGACGATGAGTTTGGTGCCACGACGCTTTAATAGCGGAACAATCGCCAGCAATTCTTCAGAAGCACCCGAGTAAGACAAAGCGATAAAGACATCGCTCGCGACAATCATGCCTAAATCGCCATGACAAGCTTCTGCGGGATGTACAAAGAAGGCTGGTGTTCCCGTGCTGGCAAAGGTTGAAGCAATTTTGCGTGCGATATGTCCGGATTTGCCGATGCCGCTGACCACTACGCGCGAGGGGCACGCCAAGATCAATTCGATGGCGCGTACAAAGTGCGTATCAATGCGCTGCGCAAGGGTATGAATTGCCGATGCTTCGATTTGTAGCACCTGGCGCGCGCGTGTGATTAATGCCGTTGCATCGGCGGTGGGCATCGCAGTAGGGTGGGGGCTATGAGAGCGTGACATCACGGTCGTGGAGTATAGCTGAAGGGGGTGTTTTTCACCGCAACCCTAGGCGTTTGGCCACTGATTTGACGGCGATTCGTGCGCAATGAAGCGCAACCGCGTCTGAATCCGTTGCGCGACTTAAAGCGCGCGACACACCACGTAGATGTTTGCGCCGTTTTCAGCGTAGTCGGCGCGTGTGGTGTCGTTTGGAATCGCCGGATTGGGTGTGGTTTGTCGAAGGCCGCGCACCGTACCACGATCCATCAAGCCGTCATCGAGTTGTAAATCGATGGCGATGGCGATTTTTTCGGGCAAATTTGCAGAGCAAATTAGAAGGCCACTTAACCCTCCCAATGCCATACCACCCATACCGTCTCCGGTTTGTACGCCAACCAAACCGGCCGTCGCGTTGATGGGTGCTTTCCGCCCGACCCCCGAGATAAATCCGGCGCGACGTAAGTGGTCCCACCACAGGCAGCTTTCGATATTTGCCGCGGCCGCCGCCTCACAGTTCACGTTGTAAGCGCCACTCACAATGCCATCACCATTGCCGGCAACTGCGTTCGCCCAGCGTGTGCCTGCTGTGGGGTCATCGCCCGGTAATTGATGGTAGCGATCTTGATAGCTTTGATAGGCCGCGGCTACGCCGTGGTAATCAGAGATCGCATTGCGTATTTTTGCTTGTACGATCATTTCTTGGCCCTTAAATACGCCACCAAGAATCAGGCCAATAATCACAAGCACGACGGCAATTTCAATGAGGGTGAATCCGCGAAGGGTTGGGCGCATATTGAATAAATGAAGAAAAGAAAAGAGAGCAACGTGAGGGGCAGAGCAAAGAACAGGAAAAAGAATAGGTAAAACAGCAAGGAAAACACGTGGGAAACAGCAAAATAAAGCAACGCATATTTTGCTGTTTTGGTGTTCGTTTGCGTGCCCTGGTGCGGGCACTTTGCTGAAGTTAAAACAATACGAAGAACAAAACGAAGAATAAAACGAAGTTAAGGCAGTTGCCCGACGGTGACTAACTTGTCGTAAAGCATGCCGATACTGATCCAAGTGAATTGATCGTCAAATTCGCCACCAGGCGCATCCGCAGATTGAGGAAGGTGGCTAATAAAAATATTTGTTGCATTGAGGTTGATGCGCTCATCCACGCGGGTGACGTCGTGCGCCGTACGCACCCAATTTTTTCCTGTAGAAAACAACAACGCCACAATCGTATTGTTATTCGCCAAGTTATACGTACTGCCAACGGCCTGCGAGCCCGCGGGCTTGCCACAGCTGGTTGGGCTAAAGCCCGCGCCCAAGCTGCTTGAGCAAACATTTAATTGATCAGGCAGGCATCTTAAGCCGTTCGTTTTGAGACGATTTGCATCGGTAAATGCGGCGCCCAGACAGGTGGCCGTTACGCCCGGTGGGGGCACGCTCTCTGTTGCAACCACGTAATGGATGGGTTGGTGCCAAGCATCGATGCTCTCACCATGCGTATTCACCGGGCTAAGACCTAACGTGCGGCCGGGAAGAAAACCGTGTGCGTTCGTACATTTTCCACCGCCCACCGGAGATTCTTGTCCTTGGCTAAATACAGTTGCAGGGCAGGGCAAGCGACCGTAGGTGATCGCAAAAGCAAGCAGTGCCTGTTGTGCGGCGACTAGGCGTTGTTGGGTCTCGTTGAATTCGAGCATTTCGCGTTGCGTAATTGCTGTACGCATCAAGGCGCTTAGTACAAGACCGAGTACGAGAAGTACGATAGCCATCTCGATCAAGCTGAATCCGCGCGGCGAGCGATTTATGGGCACAGCACACCGACGTTTTGTGGAAATTGCATGCGTAACGGGCACAACGCAATACGGTCATTCAAACGATTGGCTTGGCGAAGCGCACTAAACACATCATCGTTTGGTGTGGCGTTTGCCCCTTCAAAATAAGCGCTACGTAGATTGCTTGGGCGCGCTGCTTGGCCCGCGAGACGCTGGCCTGCCAACACCAACACAAGGCGCGCGCCCTGATTGACGAGATGTGAAGGCAGGTCGTTGACGCGCAAACAACCCGACGTGTTGTTCGTGTCGCATCCCCCCGTTGGATTGGCTGTGTGTGCAGCGGCAATCGCGTAATACGTGCTGCGATACCAAGCATTTTCAAAAAACCATTGCAGCGGATTGTCTTTTGAAGATGGATCAAGCCAACCGGCAGATTGCGGGTGTGCAATGGTGAGCGAGTGCGCGCGCGGTAAGGCGCTGTACGGCAAGGTCAGTGACACGGTCATACTGCCAGCACCATCGAGCGCTGAAAGACGCATCGTCGCTTGCGTGATCTGGGGATTCATGTTTTTGCTGTTGTTTAACTGTTCCAATGTGGGCGGGATATAAAACCCCATGGCTGCTCTTGGTGTAATGAGTGTGACGGAGACTTGAGGTGCGCCTGCATACACATAGGGGCAACGTAGTGCGTCACGATCAACCCGACAGTCACCGAGCGTGAACGCATCATGGGTTGGCTGGATTGCTGCGACGGTGGCTTGGGTCCAACGTGCAGGGCAGCGCGTGTTTTCAGACAGCGACAGTGGAAGCCAGCCTTCACGCACCGCGTGTACCCCGCAATACGTTGATTGCGAGGCATCGGTCAGTGGCACTTGTTCAGGTGAAACAAACGGCGCTGCATAAGGCAAAAAATCACGACCCCAGCGCGTTTTATTTTCACTGCGCCATTGATCGATCTGTGGCGCCAGCTCACGCTGAAGACGTGCAGCCACGGTGCCTTCTATGGCATGAATGACATCCGCAGCCGAAATGCCAATAGCCAAGTCATTGCTCCAACCGTCATTACGTGAGGAAAAAAACTGCGTGAAGGCCGCGTTACCACACTCCAAATACTCTGAAGCAATCAGCGGAATGGTCTTGCGCTGCGATTGGCGCTGCGGGCTGCAGCCTGCAGTTGTATTGGTTAATCCACGCGTATCAATGGGGGCGCCTGGTGCAATGATGAGTGCAACGGCGTTTGCATTGGTTGCATCATCCACGGTCAGCGTATCGCGCGAGGTGTCGTTGATTGGTGGCGTTCGCAATCCACCAACTACATACCAAAGCGGCTGACCATGGTGATCGAGCAGCTTAGGTAAACCCAGCGTTTTCCAGGGGAAACGGCCTACTGCAGGTAATTTTTTGCAACTGCTATCGGCGGTGCCTTCTAGTGCTTTGCCTATTCCATTGAGATCTTCAGGACAAGGCAATTGTCCTGGTGTTTTGGCGGTCATGGCCTCAACGGCAAGATAACCAAGCAGCGCAGACTTTGCGGTTGCCAAGGTCCGTTTGGTATGCGCTTGTCGTTCTTGTTCGCTGAAAACAACGCGCGTGTGTTGCGTAGCCAGGTACACGCTGGAACTCAAGATGCAGATCAGGAGTAACCAAACAGCGCCGCCTAACAGACGCGTGCGTGGCGACAAGGCCCGAGATAATTGTTTTCTCATGGCGTATTACTTTGCTTGATGATGCGTAGGCTATTGCGAGGGATCAAGTCATGAATGACTCCGGTATCAAGGCCGGCATGCTGACCAACAGTGAGCGCGTGCGCTGCGTTATTGACAGTTGGTCCTGCGCAGGTGATGCGCGTATCTAAAGAGACGCCTTGCTTGGTTACGTTAGCGTTGCGTGTGAAACGTGCTTGCCCATTCACCCACGTAGTTTGTCCCCCATTGGTGCTACACACGAGCCCATCTAAGCGTAATGAACGCTCGTTTGGTAAAGACGTGTGTAAGGCGCGCTGTGTGTGTCGACGCGCGTTCAGTTGCGCGCGCTCTTCAGGCGAAAAAAACAAGCGACCAGACACGTCGGCGAGCGCCAGTTCGCAAAACAAGAGCGCGGCAGATAACGGCATGCAGTACGCACGAAAACGTAACTGGGTCATGGGGTGTGTGACGGCTGCAAAAGAGACACTAGATCAATCACACACTGCAGCTGCAGCCCCGTTGGTCGCTGGGTCGGTGACGCTTGATACACGGCCGCTGTACTGGAGTTAGGTTGCGAATCCGATTGGGGGGGCGATGCCGTGATTGGTCGCCGTTGCAGCACGCAAGATTGTTCTGCTATCAAACCCAGTTGTGCGTGATGAAGATCTTTAAGTAACTTCAGTGCATCGTTTTCATGCAAGAGCGCAACATCAAGATGGATTGCACTGGCGACAACCTCGATCATGCCGCGTGCGCTGGGGATACGCTCTAGACGTCGTTGCGCATCGATGCTGTAGGTTATTTTGCTTAACTCATGAGAATGACGCAGTCTTTCGAGAGCCTCAATGACGTCGAGACGCTGGGGTGGATGAAACAGCGCGGGCGTTTGCGTCGATTGTTCAAGCAACCAATCGCCGAGCAAGGTGGCGGCTGTGGTGGGTGTTGTGTCAGCGGTTGGATTGTTGCCGGAGGCGGTGTCACGCACAGCAGCGATTTGTTGTCGTGTTTGATCGTGTGTCTGATGGCTGATGATCAGCAAGGTCAATGCACAACACAGTACCCCGATCGATAGCCAAACACGCGTTCGGCGAGACGCGTAGCGTGTCCACATCATGGCAACTCGCGCGAAAACACCCAAACGACATGCGTAGGGTTACTCGATGTATCTGCGGGCGGTTGTGCAAGTTGTGCTTCGGGACGCAGATCTAACGGCAAGGTTGATTCACGCAATCGAAATGACGATGCACGTTCAATGTGTTGTTGAAATAAAGTCACCTGCTTGAGTGAGGGTCGGACAGTGTGTGCCGAGAAATCGGTCAAGCGTGCATCGATCTCGAGTACCTCGTGCGCTGCGTTGTTTACGCGTGTAGTTTCCTGGCCCGTGTCTCGAAAAAATGACCAAGACGGACTCAGGCGCCACGTGATTGCATGCGGTTCGATACCTGGGGTTGAAGATAAGGCCTGCGCAATTAAGTTGAGCTGTTCTTCCAATGGTGCAGACGTTGTCTTACCAAGCGCCATCGCTATCTGGCGTGACAGGGTGCGTTGTTGCTGATCAGGCAACGCGAGCGGTGGCCGTGTCGCTCGCGAATGGATGGGCGCGGTACCGACGTACGGCGTAGATTGCGTTTGAAGATGCCAGGTGTGTAGGGCGAATAAACCGGCAGCAGCAAGGCACAATACGCTAGCGAGAGCGCTAACGCGTTCAAGCCTTTGTTGCCATTGGGCAAGAAAAAAACGGCGACGCATGGCGTCAGATGCAAATTGACGCGGCGGCGGTTGAGTCACGGTCAGATGTAAAAACAGCTGCTCCGCTCCAGACTGAGGCGGACACGCGCGCAAACCAATGGCGAGACACGCTTGCGTCAGTCCAATAAAATGAAAAATACGTTGCGCGTTATTTTGTAGTGCAGCCTCGCAACGTGCGCGCAAGTGATCTGGCACGATCACCACAACAGGCACAGCGCTTTCGGTTGAAGGCAACATGCGCATGCCCAATAAATACTGCAATAGCCGATGAATTTCTCGATGCATGCTGTCCACGAGATCGATACCGGATGGTGCGGGCAAGGCCTCGAGCCTGGACAAGCGGAGTTGTCCGTGAGTGAGAAACGTTTGTCGAATTCCCGCTTGGTGTAGCGTGACGAGTAACAGATGCGGGGCGTCCCATGACCAACCGGTAGGACCTGCGGATTGACGTGAAAGTCGTTGCGCTAAAGCGACTGTACTCAAGCTGGGTGTAAATACGCCAGCCCAAAGCGGCGCATTCGGAAGCAATGCGTTGATCCACGGCGTGAGTGTTTCGGGTTGTATCAATCCGGCAAGCATGCAAGTTTCGTGTGTTGCTTGCCATCGTCTCCAACGTATCGGGCGTGACTGCGGAAGGGCAACGCGAAATGCTGACTGGCCATAACGTTGTTCGAGTCGACGAGCCAAAACCGCGTTGCGATCGGTGGTACCCAAACGCGGTATTTGTAGCGGGTGCATATCTTCGCTGGATAAATCAACAACAACATACAACGGCAAGTCGCGCAGATTAGAACAACGCGTTGCCAATGCGGCGAAGCCAGCGGTATCTGCGTTGAACTGCGCACACCAACGCAGAGCGCCTCGTTGATGCTGATACAACTGCGCCTCGAACGCAGTGAGGTACACCATCCACGCGGTGTTCATTCAATGCGTAGTTGCGACAGTGCGTTGTATATCGGATCGAGGACGGCCAACGTGATCCATCCGAGTAAGCCACCAAGCAACAAGGTGAGTGTGGGCTCTATAAGACGGTGTAGGCGTTCAAGCAAGCGATCTGCTTGAGCTGTATAGGTACGGTGAACATGACGCAGTGCGTTGGACAGCGCGCCGGTTTGTTCACCTACGCGCAGCATACTAAGCGCGATGGGCGAGAAGAATTGTTCTGCAGCGCACGCTTGCACAAACGTTTGTCCAGAGACAATCGCTGTGCGGATGTTGTGTAATGCCAGCTGCAAGCTACGATGGCTGACTAAGTTGGGCGTGTGACTTAAAGCATCGACCAGTGGAATGCCAGCGTCATACAAGACCGCTAAGGTATGCGCGACACGCGCGCGTGGCCGCTGCGTCAGTGCGGTTCCAATCATTGGAAGACGCAATAGCAAGCGTTCTTGTAACAGCGCAAACGCTGGGATCATGCGTGTAGTCACAGCGTTCGTGCCGACCAGTGCTGCCAGTCCAATCAGCCCCACCCATGCATACTGCTGTAATAGTGACGAGGCCACAATCAGTACGCGCGTATGCAGAGGCAGTGGCAGCCCCAACTGTTCTAAAAACCGCGTCAGTTGCGGTACGACAGTCGTCAGCATGAGCACACCTACAGCGATGGTGATGACAGTCACGATGGTGGGATAAAACAGCTGTTGTTGAAGTGCGGCACGTTGCTGCGCCGCGCGCTGCAAAAGATCAGCGACTTGTTGTAACGACTGGGGGACAGTGCCGCTGCTCTCGCCGGCTTCGATGAGGGTAATCAATAGCGGTGAAAACACATCAGGTCGTGTTGCGCACGCATCTGAAAAGCGATCGCCGCCTTCGATTGCGGCGATCAAGTGCGTGAACACATCGCGCGTCCGAGCCGGCCCGGCTTGATCGCGCAGTAGTCTGAGCCCATCAAGTAATGGCACACCTGCCGTCATCAACTGACTGAGTTCGGTGCAAAGCGTAATGAGGTCATTTTGTTGCAGCGATGAAGCGCGCAGTCGATCGAGAATAGACTGCCCTGTACCGCAGCGGATGAGTAGGAGTCCATGACGGTGTAGCCGCTGTTCTAGATCAGCGCTGTGATGCGCGGCTAAACGACCACGTACGATGCGATGTTGTTCATCGATTGCGCGATACCAATGCATGACTAGCGCCATGTCAGCCCACCGCACTGATTTTGAAGAGATCCGGCTGGTGCCACAGCAACTTGCATCCTATTTTTTTCTAGCCCAAGCACGCGACGGAGTTCTTGGGTTGAGGTGATACCTTCTTGAATCAGGCGTTGCCCTTGCATGTGTAGACTTTGAAACTGATGTGCGTAGGCATACGTCAACATCTCGCTGCTACTGGCCTGCTGGGCAATTAAATCCGCGAGGCTTGCATCGATGTGGAGAATTTCTAGGAGCGCTTGTCTTCCCCGATAACCTTGACCCAAACAGGCCTGACACGTCGGCGTGGATTGATCGATAGCGTTATCGATCGGTGCGTCAGCGTCAGGCCGTTGGCCGCGGCACTGAGTGCACAGGCATCGAACCAGACGTTGCGCAATCACGGCGTTTAAGTTTTCTGCCATTGTTTCGGCGCGAATGCCCAGGTCCTGCAATCGACCTAACGCACCCAGTGCATTTTTTGCGTGCAGTGTGGCGTATACCTGATGGCCAGTCATCGCTGCGCGAAATGCCATCGCCGCTGTTTCTGCGTCGCGGATCTCACCGACCAAAATCACATCTGGGTCTTGGCGCAGAATCGCGCGTACCCCTTCGGCAAAACCAAGTTGTACGTGCTCTGCTACCGCGGTCTGACGGATACGTGGCATGGGATATTCCACGGGGTCCTCAAGGGACATGATGTTGATGCCTTCGGCGTTGATTTCTTGCACGATGGAATACAACGTCGATGTTTTGCCGCTACCGGTTGGCCCAACAATTAACGTCACGCCTTCAGGTTGCGCAATCAGCGTTTGCAGCTGTTGGTGCTGTTGATCGGTGAGTCCGAGGGCGCGCAGTGTCAGAATACTTTTACTGCGATCTAGAACGCGTAGAACTAAATTTTCTCCGAAAAGTGTCGGAAAAACGGATACCCGAAAATCAATGCGCCGATTGTGACGCTCGATGGAGAATTGCCCATCTTGTGGTGTTCGACACTCGGTAATATCGAGTTTTGCTAGCACTTTGATGCGGATGCTGATGGCACTGCTATAGGCACGATGCGTGACATGCATTTGTTGTAAGACGCCGTCGATACGATAGCGAATACGCAAAAAATCTTGTTCAGGTTCAAGATGAATATCGGACGCGTTGTATTGCAAGGCTTGCTCGAGTAAACCATCGACCAGCGCAATCATTGAGGAGCTATTGTTATGCGGCGTTCCGGGGGTATAGCGTTGATTTAAATCGGTATCGAGCTCGTGCAAAATTGACGCAACGCTCGCCACACTTTTGCTATGTGCCTCCAGTGCTTGTTTAATTTCTGATTCGCATGCAATGCGTAAGGCGATCTTCCATTGGCCATTGAGGTGCAGGCGCAGTTGGTCAATCGCCAGTAGGTTATTGTCATCAGCGATGGCAACGACCAACGTGGCGTTGTGTAGTTCGCGGGTCACTGGGACGAATAAATGACGCTGCGCAAGCGCTGTTGGCACAAGGTCCAATGCGGCTGTCTCGATATTGGCGTTATTGAGGCTGATTACTGCTAAGCCCGATTGAACGGCCAGCGCGTCGCGTACCGCTAGCTCGCTGACAAATTGCATCTGCACCAACAGGTGACCTAAGCGACGTCCAGTGCGGGTTTGTTCAAGCAGCGCGATCTGCAGTTGATCGACGCTGATGCGTGCTTGGGCCAGTAAAATTTGTCCAAGAGATCGACGGCTGTCGAACCTTAACGGCGAAGCTTCGTTCATGACTTGAGCGCGTCAATTCGCTTTTCTAGTATCGCGAGAGGAAAATGCGCGGCACGCCCTTTTGCGAGCATCAACGCTCGTTGGTAGAACGTGAGCGCCGATGAAAATTGATGTAAATGATCTAAACAAACTGCGAGGTTATAGACGTAATCTGGCTGAAATGGATCTGCATTCGAGGCAATGGTGTAATGCATTTTTGCATCAGCCCATCGCCCTTGTAATGCCAGCTGATTGGCTAAGCTAAAGTGCAACGCTGGTGTACTTTCTTTTTGTGCGATCAGTGTGCGTAGCTCAGATTCGATTTGGCTGGGTGTTTGGCTTGACGGGTTCAGTGCAATAACTCCCATCAGTGCGGCCATATCGTCGGGATCGCGTTGTAGAACTTCGCGATAGGCTTGCAAGGATGCCAAGGGATGCGTTTCTCGCATCTCGATAGCGGCGATGCCTAACCAAGCATCCCGTTGTCCCGGATGTGCTTGTAAGGCTGCGCGATAGTGTTGCCGTGCTGCTACAAAATCTTGTGCTTGATAGGCTTGCCACGCGCTGGTGAGTGATGAAGATGCTACGTCCATTTGCGCCGGAGCTTTTGAAATCATGACCGCGCTGCTCGGGCTGGGTGCCTGAACCAAAGAGGACGTTACTCGATCGTTATCTTGTGGGATGTGGCGGGTTGGTAGAAATTCGCGGAGCGGTTTAAAGTCGCCCAATACATGTGCATCATGTAGCACGGTGGGTCTTAAAAAAATCACGAGTTCGGTTTTGGTGGCGGTGTCGCGTCGTTGTTGAAACAGCGCGCCTAGTCCTGGCACCTGACGTAAGCCCGGGATGAAGTCTTCGGTACGCGAGACATCATCTTGAATGAGTCCACCCAACACGGCGGTGTGTCCGCTTTGAATACGCAGTAGTGATTCCATCTCGCGTGTTTGCGTCTCGGGGACCAGATTTTGTGTGACGCCCAAACTCGGATTGGGATCGGGGACGTAACGCACAAAGCGCGAAATCGTTGGGCGTACGCTCAGTAACACAGTGTCGGTGTCGCTAATCTGCGGCACCACATGCATGAGAAATCCCACCGGAATCGTGCGTGCGGTCGTGCTAAAAGTCGTGGTGACTGCAACATTGGCCGAGGCCACGGCGTTGGCGACAACTTCGAAATACACCAAATTACTTGCCACACGCAGCGTTGCAGTGTGGTTATTCAGGACACTGATTTTCGGACTCGAGAGCACCTTGACCTGACCAAACGATTCCAACAACCGTAAGGTGCCCGATAGATTAAATTTTTCTGCGCTGTAGCCAACGACAAAGGCGTTGGTGTTAATCGTGGCGGGGGTATTTAAGCTCGATTGGGTCGCGCGAAATCCTGTGCTGCCGCCAAGTGTGCGTGACCAATCGATCCCTTGTTGATATTGATTGTTGAGCGCCACCTCAACGATCGTGGCTTCAATGAGCACTTGGCGTTTGACGTTGGCGAGGGCTTGGTCGAGAAACGCTTGAATGGTGGCGTGTTGTTTTGCCGTCGCACGGATGCTGATCACACCGGCTTCTGGATTGGCGATGACGTTGTGTTCGTCGCGGAATTCTTCGCCGTTGTTTGTTTCAGTTGCTGCACTTTCGCGGTTGACGCCGGCCGTATTATTGGCGTTTGGGGCTGCACTTGTTTCGCGCTTATTTTGCGTAGTGATTGCAGGGCTGTCTTGGATCAGTGCTTTGATGTTGGCAATTAAGGTGTCCCAAAAACGGTGATTTGATTGACTCAGAATTGCCGTTGTTGAATTCGTACCGCCAGCGAGCGTACTGCTTCCGCCACCACTACTTGCACCCGCGCCAGCGACTTGCGTAGAGAGTGCAATTTGGGCGCGGCTTTCGCGTTGTTGGTTTAGGTAATCCACGCGATAGGTTTGTATGTACGGCGTATCCGGAGCGACATACAAGCTCGACGCGCTGAGCTCGTAGCGCATTGGCACTTGTCGCGCGATGCGTTTGAGCAGTTGTGGCAGTGTTTGATCAATGGCGTTTAGTGTCACCTGTCCGCTGATACCAGGATGAATGTCGATATTTAGTTGTGCGTCGCGTGCTAGTGCAAACAACAAGTCTTGCGCTCGGACTTGATTGACGCTTACGCGATACGTGTCGACCGGTGGGGTGTTCCCGGGTTCTGGGAGCGGAGGGACGCGCGTGGCGAGGGGTGGAATCGCTGTGTCGACGACATCCAGCGCGGGCGCTGCTAAGTGCGCCACCGATAACGGCGGCGGAGGACTTGCGCAGCCTGCAATCGCAGCAGTAGCAACCGACACAACGAGACGATGTGCGACGCACAGCCAATCAGAATTGGCTGTGCTGATACCAACGAAAGTCTTTGTCGATTGCAAAAAGAAACTGCGCTGAAAAAGCGTGCAGAAGAAAAACATGCTGATAGGAAAAAAGCTATAAGGAAGAAAGCCAGAAGAAAAACAGCTAGAGGGAAAGCGGGCAAAAAGTTACTTGCTTTGACCATAGCATGTATGAAAAACCTAACGCCGCATTGCACGGCGCTATCTACAACTCTTGACGTATTTGTGCGAAATTTTTCGGTTCGAGTGCAAAGGCTTCGCGATATTTATTTGGTAACGTTTGTGCGGCTGCTAGTGCGGCTTCGCGTGTTGGATACACACCATACGTTGCGAGTAGTTTGTGACGCTGATTCGGTGCAAGGGGAATCAGCATGATCTCGTTGGTATTCACCAGCGCTTTGGCTCGTCCAAGAAAACGATCGAGTCGGCCGGAGTCTAGGGTGTCGGCGGTGTATAGCTCGATGGTGAAGTGTGCGTCTGGCGTGCGATCTAAGGTGTCGCGGGTGGCGAGCATGCGGTCGCGCAATGGTTTGCTTCCGCCTGTATCAAAGTTGTTAAAACGCTCGCGCGCGGTTGCCGTCAGACGTGATGCTTTTTCTTCTGTCGGTGTGCTGCTGGGCGCAGAGACGTTTGTCGTTGGTGTTGCCGCGGTGGACGTTTCCTTTGTCGTGCTCTCGCGTGTCTCTAGTGACGCCAATGTGCTCGGGCGATCTTGCGCGCCTTGACGTAGCCACCACAGTCCCGTGCCGATCACAGCGAGTAAGCACACCAGCGTGGTGCCTAGGACCAGCCGTTGTTGTGGCCAACGACCTTTAGGCGGTGTGATGACGTCGCCAAAATTTGCGTCATGTATGGCGCTACGTAGTTCGCGTTCACCAATCGTGCGCACGGCATTGGCGTGCGCTGCGTGCAAACACTGATCCGCGAGTAAATCTATGCGTAAAGGAAGACCCCCAGAGGTGCGCGCAATTGCACTGACTGCGGCGGCACCAAAAATGTCCGCCCCGCGATAACCGGCGGCGCGCAGGCGATATTGCAAGTATCGTGCAACCTCGTCGCGCTCGAGTGCGCGCAGTTTAAAACTGTGCGTGATTCGTTCTCTGAGTTGCCGGGTGCTGGGGTTTTCAAGTAACACGTCCAGTTCAGGTTGGCCAAACAGCGCAAGATGAAATAAGCGTGTTGGTCCCGAATCAAGTTGCATCAGCTGTCTGACTTGTTCTAGCGCCGTTTCCGGCAAGGTATGCGCGTCATCGATCAGTATCAGCAAGTGACGGCCGGTGGCAAAACGCTGAATTAAGTGGGCTTGTAATTCGCGCAAGCGCCCCCCGGTACGACGTTCGGGCAGGGCGAGTCCCAACTCACTGGCCAGCGCCGGCAAGAATTCACCTTTGGCAAAGTCGCTGGCACTGAGGTACACGCAGTCAACGCGTTCGCCAAGCACTTGAATTAATTTTTGCGCGAGGATGCTTTTGCCCGCACCAGACGCACCGGTGAGCTTAATGGCACCTTCGTCTTGTGTGATGGCGTATTCCAACGCACGTAGGATCGCGCCACGTTCGGCTTCGGAACAAAAACGACCGACGTGCGTCGCTGGGCGAAAGGGCGATTCACGTAGCCCGAAGAGGGTTAGATAAGTACTCACAGCAAACGCCTTGTTGTTGCGCCGAAAGGGTGCGTCCGCAGGGCGGCGCAGGGATTGATCGTGAATATATGCCAAAAAACCGTGTTTCTGTGCGAACCGGGCGGCGTATTCCTGTGTAATGACGGTGAATTGGCTACGTGCGCAGCCTGACTGTCGAGTAAAATCGATCGTTCATTTGGATCAATCGATGCTGAACCCCTCCCCTGAGACCGATGTAGTACGAATCGAGTCGCTGTCGTTTGCATACGACACGCGACCCATCTTGCACGAGGTGAGTCTGCGTATTCCGCGTGGCAAAGTGGTCGCGATTATGGGTGCGTCAGGCTGCGGCAAAACCACGCTTCTACGCATGATCGGCGGGTCGATTCGGCCGACGGCTGGCGTGGCCCGGGTGTTTGGTGTGGACACCACGCAGTTGGATACGGCGGGCTTGTACCGCATGCGTCGACGCATGGGGATGTTGTTTCAGTTTGGTGCGCTGTTTACCGATATGTCGGTGTACGACAACGTGGCGTTTGCGTTGCGCGAGCACACGGCATTGCCAGAGTCTGCGATTCGCGATTTGGTGTTAATGAAGTTGGACGCAGTGGGTTTGCGTGGGGTGGCGCACGCCATGCCTTCATCGCTCTCTGGTGGGATGGCGCGCCGCGTCGCTTTGGCGCGCACCGTTGCGTTGGATCCGGCATTGATCATGTATGACGAGCCGTTTGCTGGCTTAGACCCAATTTCTTTAGGTGTGATTGCGCGCCTGATTCGCAGGCTGAATGACGCGCTGGGCGCTACCTCAATCATCGTTACGCACGATGTGGAAGAGTCATTGCAAATCGTCGATTACATTTATTTTGTGTCTGGTGGCCGCATTATTGCCGAAGGCACCGCTGAAGCTGTGCGTGCCTCTGGGGTACCTTATGTCCGACAGTTTGTGCGTGGCGAAACCGACGGTCCGGTGCCCTTTCATTATCCAGCAGCCGATTATTGGTCGGATCTTGCGGTACCCAAGGCCGCATGAAGATGAACGCCATTCGTCACACCCTCACGCAACTTGGCAACGCAGTCACTCGTCGATTGACACGTTTGGGTGTAGCTAGCCGCTTTTTTATTTATTTACTTTGGCATTCTGGTACGGCGTTTCAGCGCTTTCGTCTGACCATACGCGAGGTGTATTTCGCTGGCGTGCTTTCGCTGATCATTATTTTGGTTTCTGGTTTGTTTGTGGGCATGGTGCTGGGATTGCAGGGATACGACACCTTGCAGCGCTACGGGTCATCCGAAGCACTCGGGGTGTTGGTTGCGCTGTCTTTAGTGCGAGAACTCGGTCCGGTTGTTGCGGGACTCCTTTTTGCTAGCCGCGCAGGTAGCGCGATCACCGCGGAAATCGGCTTAATGAAAGCCACCGAGCAAATTTCCGCCATGGAAATGATGGCGGTCGATCCAATCGCCCGCGTGGTTGCTCCACGATTCTGGGCGGGGGTGATTTCGATGCCCTTACTCGCAGCCTTGTTTTCGGCGATGGGCATTTTTGGTGGATATTTGGTTGGTGTGCAGCTAATTGGCGTCGATCCAGGTGCTTTTTGGTCGCAAATGCAGGCCGCGGTCGATATTCGTCAAGATGTGATGAATGGCGTGATCAAAAGTGTGGTGTTCGGCATCGCGGTCACCTGGATTGCCGTATTTGAGGGCTATGACGCACCGCCGACCGCAGAAGGCGTATCTGGAGCGACCACCCGCACCGTGGTGACTGGGTCGTTGGCCATTCTGGCCCTGGATTTTATGCTGACGGCGCTGATGTTTACTGGAGGAAATGCCAAATGAACCGTTCGATGATCGACCTTTGGGTCGGCGTGTTTGTTGCGATGGGCTTAATCGCCCTGTTGTTTTTGTCCCTCAAAGTCGGCAATCTCGCCTCGTTTTCCACGGCGGAGTCGTATCAGATCCAGGCCAATTTTGCTAACATCGGTGGGTTAAAGGTCCGGGCACCGATTAAAAGTGCCGGAGTGGTGGTTGGACGGGTAACCGATGTGCGCTTTGACAACGAGTCTTTTGAAGCGGTCGTCACCCTAAATATTGATTCGCGTTTTCAGTTTCCGAAAGACACCGCAGCAAAAATTTTGACTTCGGGCTTACTTGGTGAGCAGTACATCGGCCTTGAGGCCGGAGGTGATCCGACCATGATTAAAAATGGCGATCGACTCAAGTTAACGCAATCGGCCGTGGTCTTAGAAAACCTGATCAGCCAATTCATGTTCAACAAAGCGCAAGAAGGTAAGGATAGTAAGTGAACGTAGCGAAGAAAACCTTGGGCTTTGTTGGGCGTCTTTTAGCATGCTGTGTTGTGCTCGTGCTCACGGGCTGCGCAGCGACTGGCAATGTGGCGGATCCGCGCGACCCCCTCGAGGGTTTGAATCGTGCGGTTTACAGTCTTAACGAGGGTATCGACGAAACGGTGATGAAGCCCGTGGCCACAACCTACCGCGGCGTTGTGCCCGAATTTGCTCGCGTTGGTGTGCGCAATTTTTTCTCGAACGTTGAAGACCTCTACATCGGCTTCAACAACCTACTGCAAGGTAAGCCTGGCGACACCGTGAGTGATTGGTCTCGGGTGTTGGTGAATAGCACGGTTGGCGTGTTTGGTTTAATCGATTGGGCTTCGGATATGGGCCTGGACAAACACAACGAGGATTTTGGCCAAACCTTTGGGCGCTGGGGCGTTGGAGATGGCGCTTATGTCATTTGGCCTCTGCTTGGACCGGCAACGGTGCGCGATTCGTTTGGCCGCGCCATCGATATTTATGTCGACCCGATCATGCGTTACACCCCCGTACCGACACGTAACACCTTGCTCGTGACTAACATGGTGTCGCTGCGCGCTAATTTGTTAGATGCCAGCCGCATCCTTGAAGAAGCGGCGTTAGATAAATATGTGTTTGAGCGGGACGCTTATCTGCAGCGCCGTCGTAACTTAATTTACGATGGCACACCGCCACGCACCGAGCCTGCCCAATGAACGTGTCTTTATCAAACTCTCGTCTTAGCCTGCAACAATTTGTGCTTGGTGTCTTCTTCGGATTGCTGAGCTTCTACACGCAAGCACAAGAAACACTTCCGCCTGACACCCTAGTGAAAAATGTCACGCTGGAAGTGATCGAACTCATCAGCAAAGATAAAGAGCTGCAGTCAGGCAATCAAAAGCGCATGGTTGAGTTGATTGAGGCAAAAGTTTTACCGCATTTTGACTTTACGGCGATGACCCGTTTGGCGGTTGCAACCAATTGGGACAAAGCCAGCGCCGAACAAAAGAAACTTCTGACCGATGAGTTTCGTACTCTCCTCGTGCGTACTTACTCGAGCGCCTTGGCCTCGTACCGTGATCAGAAATTCGATTTTCGCCCCCTGCGCGCCAAGCCTACTGACACCGATGTGACGGTGCAGGTACGCATCATTCAGCGTGGTGCGGAACCTGTCACACTCGATTACGACATGGCCAAATCCGGAAGCGGTTGGAAGGTCTATGACATGCGCGTTGCAGGGGTGAGTTTGGTGGCTAACTATCGCACTGAGTTTGCCAATGAAATTCGTAACAACGGTGTTGACGGCTTGATCAAAAGCTTGGCAAGCAAAAACAAAGGTCCGGCGCCACGCGCTGAGCGCAAATGATTCACTTCGAGGCCGGATGTATGCGGCCTGCTGGCGCGGTCACTTTGCAAAACGTTGCGGCTGTCATGAAAGAAGGTTTAGTGCATGTTGCGGCAGGTGCGCACACACTGGATCTGTCCGCGGTGTCTGCGCTCGATTCTTCGTTGATCGCTGCAACCTTAAGTTGGATCCGTGCTGCTCGCGCTGCAGGTCGAACCTTAGCGATCACGCAAATGCCACAAGGCATGCGTGTGATGGCCGAGTTGTATGGGGTCACTGAACTATTGGGTGATCCTAGCCTCACGCATTAAAGCCGCGCGCCGATTGGCGCCACACTCCAGCCCATGCCCCCAGCCCTTCGTATTGAACACGTGAGTAAACGCTTTGGCGGTTTACAAGCGCTCGATGATGTCAGTCTAGAAATCGCTGAGGGCGAAATTTTTGGTTTACTCGGACCCAACGGTGCAGGCAAAACCACACTCATAAGTATCATCGCGGGTCTTGCTCGAGCCGACACTGGTTCAGTATCTATTCTTGGTGCAGATGTGGTGCGCGACTATCGCGTTGCGCGACGCAGATTAGGCGTTGTGCCACAAGAGTTGGTGTTCGACCCATTTTTTACGGTACGCGAGGCCTTACGTTTTCAGTCTGGTTATTTTGGTTTGGGTGAAAACGCCGCGTGGATCGACGAAATCATGCATCACTTAGATCTCACTTCAAAAGCCGACGTCAATATGCGCGCGCTTTCTGGCGGGATGAAACGTCGCGTGTTGGTGGCGCAAGCTTTGGTGCATAAACCCCCAGTCATTGTGCTCGATGAGCCGACTGCAGGCGTGGATGTGGCGCTACGACAGGGCTTATGGGCGTTTGTACAACGGCTAAATCGCGACGGTCATACGATTGTGCTCACCACGCATTATTTAGAAGAAGCCGAAATGTTGTGCGCCAGAATTGCCATGCTGAAGTCAGGTCGTGTGGTCGCACTCGATTCGACAAAAAATTTACTCGCACGTTTTTCTGGGTTGACCTTACGCTTGGGCGTTGCCGGTGGCGAACCGCCAGATTTTGGAACAATACAATGTGTCTCACAGCCTGGTGGCCGACTCGAATTGCAACTTGATAGTCACGCGCAAATCGAACCAGTGTTGGCAAGGCTACGTGAGGCCGGTGTGCAGTTACGCGAGTTTGAAGTGAGTCCGCCTGATCTTGAGCAGGTATTTTTGCGGTTAACAGGGCATCAAGCATGACGCCGTTTTTGACCTTGCTCAGCAAAGAGTTACTGCGCTTCTGGAAGGTGGCGTTTCAGACGGTGGCTGCGCCTGTCTTAACTGCGCTACTGTATTTGGTTATTTTTGCCCAAGCACTCGAAGCGCATGTGCAGGTGTATCCCGGCATTGGTTACACCGTATTTTTAATTCCGGGCCTCGTGATGATGAGTGTGTTGCAAAATGCGTTTGCCAACAGTTCGTCGAGCCTGATTCAATCTAAAGTGACAGGCAATATCGTGTTTGTTTTATTGCCGCCAATTTCCTATGTTGAGTTTTTTTCTGCGTATGTGATTGCATCCATTGTGCGTGGATTGAGCGTGGGGATCGGTGTACTGGCGGTCACCTGGTGGTTTGTGGATTTGCCAGTGAAGCAGCCGCTTTGGGCGCTTAGCTTTGCCATCCTTGGCGCGGGATTGCTTGGCACCCTGGGTTTGATTGCAGGAATTTGGGCCGATAAATTTGATCAGCTCGCTGCATTCCAAAATTTTATTATCATGCCGCTGACATTTCTCTCGGGCGTTTTTTACTCGATGCAGACCTTGCCGTCGTTCTGGCAAACGCTTTCCCACTTCAATCCGTTTTTTTACATGATCGATGGTTTTCGCTATGGGTTTTTCGGCGTTTCAGATGTGCCAGTGCTGCACAGTTTGAGCGTGGTGGCTGGCGCCTTGATCGTGTTGTGTTTGTTCACCCTGCGTCTTTTAAGCACTGGGTATAAACTGCGATACTAATATGGTGACTCCAGACTCAATTCAAAAAGGCATTGCGGCAGGCTTGGACTGTGTGCACGTTGAAGTCGATGGTGACGGGCAGCATTTTCAAGCGACCGTGGTGAGCGCAGCATTTACTGGCCGCACGCGTATTCAACGCCATCAATTAGTGTATGCCGCGCTTGGCGATCGCATGCGCGAAGAAATTCATGCGTTATCCATGCGCACCTTAACGCCCGAGGAATGGCGGCCCGCTTGAGTCAGCTGCGTATTACCGGCGGCGTTCGCCTTCGCGGCAGCATCGACATCTCTGGTGCGAAAAACGCTGCGCTGCCCATCATGTCTGCGGCGCTGTTATGTGGTGAAACATTAACGCTCGAAAATGTCCCCGCCTTGATGGATGTGGTGACAATGACGCGGTTGCTTGAGGGCATGGGGGTGAAGGCCAGCGCGCTGCAGTCGGGGCACCTGACCTTAAACGGCGCAGACATTCATCATCCAGACGCGCCTTACGAATTAGTGCGCACCATGCGCGCATCGATTCTCGTGCTGGGTCCGTTACTTGCGCGTTGTGGTCGTGCGAAAGTTTCTTTGCCCGGGGGCTGTGCGATTGGTCAACGCCCAGTGGACCAACATTTAAAAGGCTTGATTGCCATGGGCGCGCAGATTCGCGTCGAGCATGGTGACATTCACGCTCGCTGTACTCGTCTAAAGGGCGCGCGCATCGTGATGGATTTAGTGACTGTGACGGGTACAGAAAATCTGATGATGGCGGCGACGCTTGCCGATGGCGAAACGGTGCTAGAAAACGCCGCACGCGAGCCAGAAGTGCTCGATCTTGCGCGTTGTCTACAAGCGATGGGCGCACAGATTGAAGGGGCGGGTACCGACACGATACGCGTTGTCGGCGTGCAACACTTACACGCGGCGCGCTACGCTGTGATGCCCGATCGCATCGAGACAGGCACGTATTTGGTTGCTGCTGCAGCGACCGGTGGCGAGGTGCTTTTAACGGGCGCTGCTCCGCAGACGCTGGATGCGACACTAGAAAAATTACGCGAAGCCGGTGCGCAGATTGAATGCACAGACCAATCGATTCATTTAAAAATGCATGGCCGCGCCAAAGCCGTCAGCCTGCGCACAGCCCCCTATCCAGCGTTTGCCACAGACATGCAGGCGCAGTTCATGGCGCTCGATTGTGTGGCAGAGGGCACTGGCGTGATTACCGAGACGATTTTCGAAAATCGCTTTATGCATGCCCTTGAGCTGCAGCGCCTTGGTGCTGACATCAACATCCAGGGACATACCGCGGTTGTACGTGGCTTGCCGCGTTTACAAGGTGCAACGGTGATGGCCACCGATTTACGGGCCTCGGCCAGCTTGGTGGTGGCGGCACTTGTCGCTGAAGGTCAAACCACCATCGACCGGATTTATCACTTAGACCGTGGCTACGAGTCCCTAGAGAAAAAGCTCACGGCATTAGGCGCCACGGTCGAGCGTATTGGCTGAGCATTTGGCGTGCGGTTGCCGGGTTGGTGCCTCGACCGCCGGACGCTTCGGGTAGAATAACGACTCTCCAATTCTTAATTGCAGCACAGCACACGAAGTCGGTGTGAGTGTTGCCTGATCGCCCATGCCTGCGGCGCTGTCGATTGCTTTATCCAAGGGTCGTATTTTTGATGAAACGCTGCCGTTATTGGCACGCGTTGGCATTCGGCCACTTGAAGATCCGGAGCAATCCCGCAAATTAGTGATTGGTACAAGCCGAGACGACGTGCGTTTAATTATCGTGCGCGCCTCGGACACCCCCACCTATGTTCAGCATGGCGCAGCTGATATTGGAATTGCGGGTAAGGATGTCCTGTATGAGCACGGTGGTGCAGGTTTATATCAACCCGTCGATTTAGGTATTGCGACTTGCCGCATGATGGTCGCGGTGCGTCGCGGGTTTGATTATGCCGGCGCGGTGCAGCGTGGCGCGCGATTACGTATCGCAACCAAATATGTTCGTACCGCGCGTGAACATTTTGCGCGTAAAGGGGTGCATGTCGACTTGATCCATTTGTATGGATCGATGGAGCTTGCGCCGATCGTTGGGTTGGCGGATGCGATCGTCGACTTAGTGAGCTCTGGCCACACATTAAAAGCCAACGCCTTGGTGGCCGTGGAAGAGGTGATGCCTGTGTCGGCACGCTTGATTGTCAATCAAGCGGCGTTGAAAACGCGACCAGCGCAATTGCAACCCATCATCGGTGCATTTGCAAAGGCCACGCAGGACCACCAATGAAGCTGCGCAAACTCAACTCTGCTGAAGTAGGTTTTGATGATGCGCTTGATGCACTCACGCGTTACGAAGCCGCGCAAGACGCGACGATTGATCAGTCGGTGCGCACGATTATTGAGCGTGTGCGGCGCGAAGGCGATGCGGCGCTGTGCGCGCTCACCACGCAATTCGATGGCATGCCGGTATCGAATGTTGCGCAACTCGACATCGGTCAAGAAGAGCTCGCACGTGCCTTACGTGAAATCCCTGCTGCGCAAGCGCATGCGCTACGCACGGCAGCTGAACGCATACAGCGTTATCACGCGCACCAACGTCTGCAATCTTGGCAATACGCTGAAGCCGATGGGACGGTCTTGGGGCAACGCATCAGTGCGTTAGATCGCGTGGGTTTGTATGTACCAGGCGGTAAAGCTGCGTATCCATCGTCAGTCTTGATGAATGCGATTCCCGCAAAAGTTGCTGGCGTGCGTGAACTCATCATGGTGAGCCCGACTCCACGCGGTGAACGCAATGCCTTGGTTTTAGCCGCGGCGGCGCTCGCCGGCGTAGATCGCGTATTGACGATCGGTGGCGCACAAGCCGTCGCTGCCTTAGCGTACGGCACTAACAGTATTCCACGCGTGGATAAGATTGTCGGTCCAGGTAACGCCTATGTTGCCGCCGCAAAGCGCCAAGTGTTTGGCGTGGTGGGCATTGATATGATCGCTGGCCCATCCGAAATTTTGGTCATCGCAGATGGTTCGGTCCCAGCCGAGTGGGTGGCCATGGATTTATTTTCTCAAGCCGAACACGATGAAATCGCACAATCGATTTTGCTCTGCCCAGATGCTGCTTATATCGACGCTGTCGCTCTGAGCATGCAGCGCCTGCTACCAAGCATGCCACGAGCAACGGTGATTGCAGCCTCGTTGCAACATCGAGGTGCCTTGATTCAAACCCGCGATCTCGCCGAAGCCTGCGCAATCTCGAACCGAATCGCACCCGAGCATCTTGAGCTGGCCATTGCCCAACCCAATGATTGGCTCGCGCAGATTCATCATGCAGGCGCCGTGTTTGTGGGGCGTTATAGTTCGGAATCTTTAGGGGATTATTGCGCAGGCCCCAACCACGTCTTGCCCACCGCTGGCACGGCGCGCTTTTCTTCGCCACTGGGCGTATATGATTTTCAAAAGCGCTCCAGTTTGATTCAGATTTCTGAAGCAGGTGCGCGTACGTTGGGTCCTATTGCGGTGACGCTCGCTGAAGGCGAAGGCCTGCAAGCCCACGCACGTTCTGCGGAGTATCGGCAATGAGTCGCGTTCGTTCGGTGATTCGTCCCGATGTGTTAGCCATGTCGGCGTATCACGTCGCCGATGCATCAGGGCTGATCAAACTCGATGTGATGGAGAATCCGTATCGTTTGCCTGAAGCCTTAGCCAAGGACATTGCTGCGCTGGTGGCTGGTGTTGCAATCAATCGTTATCCCATACCTTCTGCAGAGCGTTTGCGCGCGCTGATTCGTCAAACCATGCAGGTGCCTGCCGGTTGCGATGTGGTGCTTGGTAATGGCTCAGACGATTGTATTCAATACCTCACTGCCGCGGTTGCGCGTGAGGGTGCAGTGGTGATGGCGCCGTCGCCCTCATTTGTGATGTTTCAGATGCAGGCAAATTTTTTTCGTTTGCCGTTTGTTGGTGTGCCGCTGCGCGAAGATTTTTCGATTGATGTCGATGCGTTTTTGCAAGCCATCGCACAGCACCAGCCAGCGCTGGTGTGGATCGCGTTTCCCAACAATCCGACCGGGAATGCCTTTGCGCTTGATGACATTGAGAAGATCGTGCGTGCCGCACCCGGCTTGGTGGTGATTGATGAGGCCTATCAGCCGTTTGCTGGCGCGAGCTTTATGTCACGGCTCAATGAATTCGATCAGTTGGTGGTGATGCGTACGCTGTCCAAAGTGGGTTTAGCGGGGTTACGTCTTGGTTACTTGGCGGGTCGGAGTGAATGGATTGCTGAGTTCAACAAGACGCGTCCGCCGTTTAATTTAAACGTACTCACTGAAGCCGTCGCAATCCGCTTACTTGAAAATAAGTCGGTTTTAGATGACATGGCGGCGCGCGTACTCACTGAGCGCGAGCGAATCGCGCCGCTGTTGCGTGGCTTGACTGGTCTCACCGTTTATCCGAGTGCTGCCAATTTTATTTTGGTACGAGTCAACGGCGCACCGGGTCGTGGCACACGTGTCTTCAACGCCATGAAAGCGGATGGCGTGTTGGTGAAAGATTTTTCTGGCGGACATCCGTCGTTACAGAATTGTTTACGTCTGACGATTGGTGCCCCAGACGAAAACAATGCAATGATTCGTGCACTTAAACACGCTTTGGAGTGAACCCCATGCGCAGCGCAGAAGTAAAACGCCACACGCGTGAAACGCAAATTCGCGCCAAGATCAATCTCGATGGTCAGGGTCACGCCCAATTTAAAACGGGCGTTCCATTTTTGGATCACATGCTTGATCAAATCGCGCGTCACGGCATGATTGATCTCGACATTGAGGCGAGCGGCGATTTACATATCGACGCACATCACACCGTCGAAGATATCGGCATCACATTGGGCCAAGCCTTTGCGAAAGCGATTGGCGATAAATCTGGTGTGCGTCGTTACGGCCACGCGTACGTGCCCTTGGACGAAGCGCTATCGCGCGTCGTCGTGGATTTATCGGGACGTCCAGGATTAATCTTTCAGGTGCAGTTTTCACGTGCAATGGTCGGAGAGTTTGATGTCGATCTAGTGCATGAATTTTTCCAAGGCTTTGTCAATCACGCCTTGGTGACATTGCACATCGATAACTTGCGTGGTGATAACGCGCACCATCAGTGCGAGACAGTCTTCAAAGCGTTTGGACGTGCGCTACGCATGGCGGTCGAACCCGACCCGCGCGCCGCTGGCACGATCCCATCGACCAAGGGGCAGCTGTAGTTATTGCTTGTGCAAGATGAAAATCGCGGTCGTTGATTATGGAATGGGTAACTTACGCTCTGTTGCAAAGGCGCTAGAGCATGTGGCGCCGCATGCGCAGATTCGTGTGGTGGCTGACCCGCAGGACGTACGTGCAGCCGATCGCGTGGTGGTACCAGGTCAAGGGGCGATGCCCGATTGCATGCGCGAGCTCAAGGCGCGCGGTTTAGATGCCGCAGTCATTGAAGCCACGCAGCGCAAACCCTTTTTGGGGATTTGTATCGGCTTACAAATGCTGTTTGAGCATAGCGAAGAAGGCGATACCCCTGGGTTGGGTGTATTCAGCGGACGCGTACAACGTTTTGTGGCGACACCCGGTCAAATGCCGCGCTTAAAAATCCCGCACATGGGTTGGAATCAAGTGACACACAATCGTCCGCATCCGTTGTGGGCTGGCATTGAATCGGACAGCCGATTTTATTTTGTGCATAGTTACTATGCCGCCGCTACGCAAGACGCAGTGGGGCGCTGTCACTACGGCCTCGACTTTACCGCGGCCGTTGCACGCGAGAACGTTTTTGCCGTACAGTTTCATCCAGAAAAAAGCCAAAACGCTGGCTTGCGGTTGCTGCAAAACTTTACCCAATGGCAACCAGAAGTATCTTGATCACTTTTATGATCTCAACGCCGACAATGTTCGTTCTATCCATCTCATGTTGATTATTCCTGCCATAGATTTAAAAGATGGTCGTTGCGTGCGCCTACAACAAGGTGACATGGATTCGGCCACCGTGTTTTCTGAAGACCCGGTTGCGATGGCGCATCACTGGCGCAATCTGGGCGCCAAGCGATTACACATTGTCGATTTGAATGGCGCGGTTGCGGGTAAGCCCCGTAATGAAAAAGTGATCCGCGAAATGGTGCAAGCAGTGGGCGATGCGTTACCCATTCAATTGGGTGGCGGCATTCGTGATCTAGACACCATCGAGCGTTACCTCGATGTGGGCGTGAGTTACATCATCATTGGTACGGCCGCGGTGAAAAACCCGGGGTTTTTACATGATGCTTGTTATGCCTTTCCGGGCCACATCATGGTTGGATTAGATGCGAAAGAGGGCAAAGTAGCAGTAGAGGGATGGTCCAAACTGACCGGTCACGATGTGCTCGACCTCGCCAAAAAATTTGAAGACTACGGCACTGAAGCGTTGATCTACACCGATATTGGTCGAGATGGCATGCTCACCGGGGTTAATCTCGATGCAACCCGTAAGCTCGCACAAGCCTTACGTATTCCGGTAATCGCTTCGGGTGGATTGGGTAGCTTGGCTGATGTGCAAGCTGTGTGTGAGTTGTACAGCGACGGTGTGGTGGGTGCGATTGCTGGCCGCGCATTGTATGAAGGCAAGTTTGATTTCAAAGAAGCGCAAGCGGCCGCTGATCGTGCGATTGCTTAAACGTCACAGTAACGGTTGACTCTCGTGGGTCTTGCTAAACGCGTTATTCCTTGTATGGATGTCACCGCGGGTCGCGTCGTGAAGGGCGTTAACTTCGTGCAATTGCGTGATGCCGGTGACCCCGTAGAAATTGCCGCACGCTATGACGGCGAAGGCGCTGATGAACTCACTTTTTTGGATATCACCGCCAGCTCTGATCAACGCGACATCATCTTGCATGTGATTGAAGCAGTGGCATCGCGCGTGTTTATCCCGCTTACCGTCGGTGGTGGTGTGCGTCAGCTCGATGACGTACGCCGGCTGTTAAATGCCGGTGCAGATAAGGTGTCGATCAACACCTCGGCGGTGCAAAACCCTGCATTAGTGAGCGAGGCATCGAATAAAGTGGGCAATCAATGCATCGTGGTGGCGATTGATGCCAAACGCAAGGGCCCGTCTTGGGAGGTTTATACCCATGGCGGTCGTCGCGCAACGGGGTTAGATGTCGTGCAGTGGGCGCAACAAATGCAACAACGTGGCGCGGGCGAACTGTTACTCACCAGCATGGATCGCGATGGCACACGCGATGGTTTTGATCTTGCGTTAACGCGCGCAGTGAGTGATGCCGTCGATATCCCGGTGATTGCTTCCGGTGGGGTTGGTACGCTCGAACATTTAGCGCAAGGTGTCATCGAGGGTGGCGCGGATGCCGTCTTGGCAGCGTCGATTTTTCATTTTGGTGATCACACTGTGCGCGAAGCAAAAGCATACATGCACTCGCGCGGTATTGAGGTGCGTTGATGAACGAAGACACTTCACTCGCATCATGGGATGGACAAGTGCGCTGGGATGCGCAAGGCCTCGCGCCGGTGGTGACACAAGATGTACACAGTGGACAAGTGCTCACCTTGGCTTGGATGAATCGCGCGGCGTTACGTGAAACGGTGGCCCGAGGCGAAGCGGTGTATTGGTCACGTTCGCGGCAATGTTTGTGGCATAAGGGCGAACAATCGGGGCACGTGCAACAGGTGATTGAACTGCGCCTCGATTGTGATGCTGATGCGATCCTGTTACGCGTCGAGCAGCGCGGCGGTATCGCCTGTCATACGGGGCGCGCCGGTTGTTTTTTTAGAAAACTCGAAGACGGTCGCTGGGTAAGTACCGACCCAGTGCTAAAAGATCCCAAACTTATTTACGGCGACGCATGAGCATGGATTCGACAAAAGACGTACTGCAGCGTTTGGCCGATGCCATCGATGCGCGAAAAGCTGCAAATCCAGACACCTCGTATGTGGCTCGGTTATTCGCCAAAGGTGAGGATGCCATTTTAAAAAAAATTGGTGAAGAAGCCACCGAAACCGTGCTCGCTGCAAAATCTGGCGATCGTGAACATACCGTACGCGAAACCGCCGACTTGTGGTTTCATTGTTTGGTGATGCTCTCGCGCATGCACTTACGTCCTGAAGATGTCTTGGCCGAGCTACAGCGGCGTGAAGGCACATCAGGCATTGATGAAAAAGCAGCGCGCAAAGATGCGCTGCGTGATGCATCGTAGACTTTGCTAGGAGCGCTAATGGAGCACGCGTGCATTTTTTGCAAGATCGTTCGTAAAGAAATCCCGGCGCGGGTTTTATACGAAGACGATGATGTTTTGGCGTTTCACGATATTCATCCAGTGCGTCCGGTGCATTTCTTGATTATTCCGAAAGCGCATATCGCCACGCTGTATGACGCCAACATGACGCATCAGCGTGCGTTAGGCACGATGTTGGCCCGTGCTGGCGAGTTGGCGCGCTTGGCTGGGGCTGAATCCGGGTTCCGAACGATCATCAACTGCGGTAAAGTGGGGCAACAAGAGGTGTATCATCTGCATATGCACGTGATTGGTGGTCCTGACCCCTTGGGTCCCATGATCGTTCGCCCCCAATAGAAGAAATATCCAGAGGAGATTGCAATGGGTATTGGCAGCATTTGGCACTGGTTGGCTGTGTTGGCCATCGTGCTCTTGATTTTTGGTACCAAGAAATTACGCAATATCGGCTCGGATCTTGGCGGCGCTGTGAAAGGCTTTAAAGATGGCATGCGTGAGGCCACCGATAAGCCCGCTGAAAAAGCAGCGGACGCTGCGCCTGCACAAGTCGGTGGAAAAACCGTTGAAGGTCAAGTCACCGGCAAGACCGAATCCCGGGTCTGATCTGAGACTTTCGCAACGTCAGGGCGTCCCATGTGGGCGCCCTTTGTATCTGCAGGGCGCGTATGTTTGATATCGGATTTTCTGAGTTGATGGTGATCTGCGTGGTTGCGCTGATCGTGATTGGCCCGGAGAAATTGCCGCGGGTCGCGCGCACGATTGGCCATTTAACTGGGCGCTTGCAACGGTATGTGGCTGATGTCAAAGCCGACATTCACCGTGAGGTTGAACTCGAAGAGTTGCGCAAAATGCGTGACGCAATGCAGTCGGCCGCTTCAAGTATCGAATCCACGGTTAGCACCACGATGTCTCAAACGGAGCAATCGTTAAGCGAGTCGCTCTCGACTTCGTCGAGCACAGAATCAAGCACTGCATCGACAGCTGAACCAACCCAGCCGAGTGCGGATAGCGCAAGCAATGCCCTAGATTCACCATCGGCTAATACCGCTGAGAACACGACACCGAGCGGTGCACAAGCAGCCGCTTCATCAACGCATACGGTTTAAGCGCGGCAATGGGCACACAAGAAACGTTTGTATCGCATCTCATCGAATTACGCGAGCGGGTGTCACGCGCCCTGATTGCAGTCGGTGTCTTTTTTGTGATTTTATTTATCTGGCCAGGCTCTGGTGCGGTCTATGATTTTCTTGCCATGCCATTGATGCAGGCGCTACCGGATGGCACAAAAATGATCGCCACCGGCGTGATCACGCCATTCATGGTGCCCATGAAAGTGACTGCACTCGCGGCGTTCTTGCTTGCGTTGCCCTTTGTCTTGTATCAAGTGTGGGCCTTTGTTGCCCCCGGGTTGTATGAGCACGAAAAGCACTTTGCGCTACCCGTGGTGGTCTGTAGCACCGTGTTGTTTCTGATTGGTGTCGCGTTTTGTTACTTCTTTGTGTTTGGCAAGGTGTTTACTTTTATCAATGAGTTTTCACCCAAAAGTATTACGCCAGCACCGGATATCGAAAATTATTTGAGTTTTGTCATCACCATGTTTTTGGCCTTCGGGGTGACCTTTGAAATTCCGGTGGTAGTGGTTTTGCTGGTGCGCTTTGGCGTGGTGAGCATCGAGCAGCTGAGGTTGGCACGACCCTATGTAATTGTCGGGGCGTTTATTGTGTCTGCCATCGTCACTCCACCAGATGTGCTCTCGCAATTTATGTTAGCGATTCCGATGTGTTTGCTGTTCGAGTTGGGTTTATTGGTGGCGCGCTTTACTGGGAAGCGCAAAGACCAAGAAGCGCCAACAGAAGAATCAAAACCCGCTGAATAATTAGCGACGCGCTGCAGGTGGTTTAGGGCGTGTGCCTATCACCACCACGAGATTTTTATCGGTTTCACCACGACGTACGAGCACGCGGGCATTCGAGCCCGGCGATAAGTTGGTGACGGTCTCTAGTACGCTGCGCGGTGTCGGCACCGGTTGATCCTCAATTGTTCTAAGTAGATCGCCTGGCTTCATCCCGGCCTTGTCTGCCGGTCCACCACGCACCACCCCAGCAATGATCACACCGCGCGCATCGGCAAGCTTGAATGACTCTGCTAACGCGGGCGTGAGCTCTTGCAGCTCGGCGCCTAACCAGCCGCGTGTCACGCTACCGTTTTTGATGATCTGTTCTAGGATTTGACTGGCAGTGGATACAGGAATGGCAAATCCAATGCCCATCGATCCGCCCGAGCGAGAATAGATCGCGGTATTAATACCGATCAATGCACCATGCGCATCAATTAACGCGCCACCCGAATTACCGGGATTGATGGCGGCATCGGTCTGGATAAAATTTTCGAACGTATTGATTCCTAATCCGCTACGACCCAAACCAGAAATAATGCCCGACGTGACGGTTTGTCCCACCCCAAACGGATTACCAATGGCTAACACCGCGTCGCCCACACGCAGACTGCTTGCATTACCAAACGCAATTGCGGGCAAGCCACGGGCCTCGACGCGTAATACGGCAAGATCGGTGTCTGGGTCATTGCCGATGACGCGTGCATTGAGTTTGCGTCCGTCTGCGAGTAATACCTCGATGTCATCGGCGCCCTCAATGACGTGATGATTGGTGAGGATGAATCCATCTGGACTAACAATGACGCCCGAACCCAAACTCGGTGTGCGCTCGGTTTGATCGCTCGGCTGTTCTCCAAAAAAGCGCTTGAAGAAGGGGTCGTTCAGTAAGGGGTGATTGGCCGTACGTACCTCTTTGCTGGTGAGAATATTCACCACTGAAGGCATGGCCTGACGCACGACATCGGCATAAGAGCCTGGCGCTGGTGGCGCCGCTGGATTGCCATCGGGTGCAAGCTGTTGAATGTTGATTTCACCCAACGGGGCTGCACGCATCATGCGTGCAGGCAACCATTCGGGTCGAAGTGTGGCCAACACAAACAGCATGGCCAGAACAACCGTGACAGTTTGCGAAAAAATTAACCAGAGTCTGCGCATGACTGCGAATCTAGCATAGGGCGAGGTTAGATGAGCGCACCGTTTGCAATCGCATTGACATAAAATCGATGCATGCATCGTGATGAACTTTCCCAAACGCTAGAGGCATTACTTGCCCCAGCACGCTTTCATGATTACTGCCCGAATGGCTTGCAGGTCGCAGGACGCGCGCAAGTGCGACGACTTGTCACGGGCGTGTCGGCAAGCATGGCCTTGCTGGAGGCTGCGCACGCGGCAGGAGCGGATGCGATTCTCGTGCACCACGGTTATTTCTGGCGCAATGAATCGATGTGCCTCACCGGTGCGCGGCGCGCACGCTTTGCTTGGTTGTTACAGCACGAATTGAATCTATACGCGTACCACTTGCCGTTGGATGCGCATCCGCAACTTGGTAATAACGCGCAACTGGCGCTTCGCCTTGGTTTAAGCAACTTGGTTCAGTGTGAAGCACCCTCGTTGGTCTGGCATGGCACACCGCATGCCGAGACGACGCTCGAAACATTTGCTGCGCATATCGCCAGCGTATTGGGCCGTGTGCCGCTGGTGATTGGTGACAGCGCTCGCGCGCTGCGGCGCGTTGCTTGGTGTACGGGTGGCGCGCAAAGTTATTTTGAAGAAGCGATTGGGTTGGGTGTCGATGCCTATCTCACCGGTGAAATCTCAGAGCAGCACGTGCACTTGGCTCGAGAAACGGGCGTGGCTTTTATTGCTGCGGGACATCACGCCACTGAGCGCTTTGGTGTACAGGCGATCGGGTCGCATCTCGCGCAAGCGCACGGGCTAGAGCATCGCTATATCGAGATCGATAATCCGGTCTGACGCGAAGCTGAAATCCTCCAAATATTCAGTCGCTTAGCGCATAAAACTTGGAAAATTGAGGCGCCACAGCGTATAATCGTGGTCTTGGCGGTGGGCCGCACCTTGGCGAGCCTATTGTTGCCCACTCACCCCGTACAGTTCGCCCCCTAATTTTTTACTGCATTCTTTTTTACCCCCATCTTTTTCCCTACAGGTTTTGCTCATGAGTCAACACGACAAGGTCGATTCGACGCGACGCAATCTGGTGATTGCAACTGGTGCCGCGGGTGGTTTAGCGGCTGCGGCCGTCGCAGTGCCGTTTGCAGCAAGTTGGATGCCCTCGGAGCGCGCGAAAGCAGCTGGTGCGGCAGTTGAGGCCGACATTTCAAAGCTCGAGCCAGGTCAGATGATGGTTGTCGAATGGCGCTCAAAACCCGTGTGGATTGTGCGTCGGACGAAAGAGCAACTCGAGGGCCTGAAAAAAGTGGCGACGCAAATGGCTGATCCCCAGTCCAACGTGCCACAACAACCTGAGTACGCAAAAAATGAAACGCGCTCGATCAAGCCCGAGCTCTTGGTGGTGGTGGGGATCTGCACGCACTTAGGTTGTTCGCCCAGTTCGAAGGGTGGCGATGCTAAAGCCGACATGGGTGCCGATTGGGAGGGTGGTTTTTACTGCCCATGCCACGGCTCGAAGTTTGATTTAGCTGGCCGTGTTTACAAGGGCGTGCCGGCACCAACTAATCTTGAAGTGCCGCCGCATGCGTACGTCTCTGACACCACGTTGCTCATTGGCGACGACAAGAAGGGAGCCTAAGTCATGTCCCGTCATATCACCGCATTGATGGCGTGGTTTGATGCACGTATGCCGAGCGCCGGTATCGAGTATCGCAAACACATGTCTGAGTATTACGCGCCTAAGAATTTTAATTTCTTCTACTACTTTGGTGCGCTCTCGATTCTGGTGTTGGTGATCCAGATCGTGTCAGGTATTTTTCTCACCATGAACTACAAACCTGATGCCGCGCAAGCGTTTGCATCGGTTGAATACATCATGCGAGACGTGCCTGGTGGTTGGTTGATTCGTTATATCCACTCCACGGGTGCATCTGCGTTCTTCGTGGTGGTGTATCTACATATGTTCCGTGCGTTGCTCTACGGTTCATTCCAGAAGCCGCGCGAACTGGTGTGGATTTTTGGTGTGCTCATTTATTTGTGCTTGATGGCTGAAGCATTCATGGGCTATCTCTTACCTTGGGGCCAGATGTCGTACTGGGGTGCGCAAGTGATCGTCAACTTATTTGCCGCGGTGCCGCTCATTGGCCCAGATTTAGCGGTGTGGATTCGTGGTGATTATGTGGTGTCGGATGCGACGTTGAACCGCTTCTTTGCGCTACATGTTATTGCCGTACCGCTGGCGTTGATTGGTTTGGTGGTCGCGCATATTTTTGCGCTTCATGATGTGGGCTCGAACAACCCCGATGGCATCGACATCAAAAAACACAAAGACGCTGCTGGGCACCCGCTGGATGGCATTCCATTTCACCCCTATTACACGGTGAAAGATATTGCCGGTGCGATTGTGTTCCTCGCGGTGTTTTCAATCGTGGTGT
>CANIIA010000012.1 GCA_947467435.1 Betaproteobacteria bacterium | reverse complement strand
CCCCAAGGCTTTGATCTTGCCACCGCGTACATTCGGCATCAGTGCACTTGGTGTATCGACCAAGATTTGAATGTCGTTGCCCATCAGTGCGGTGAGTGCAGGTGCCGTGCCTTTAAAAGGCACATGCACCAGATCAATGTTCACCGTTTGTTTGAGTAATTCAGTGGTGAGATGAGCGGCCGCACCGATTCCCGAGGAACCAAAATTGAGTTTGCCTGGGTTGGCACGCGCATAAGCAATCATTTCGCGCACATCTTTAAACGGCATACTCAGATTCGCGGTCATCACTAACGGTGCAATCGCGACTAAGGAAATTGGTGCAAAACTTTTTTGCGTATCAAACGGCAGCTTGCCTTGATACAGCGTGGCATTGGCCGCGTGCGCTGCAATCACGGTGACAATGTGATAACCATCAGCGGGTGATTTGGCCACGTTATCCACCCCAATAATCGAATTTGCACCGGCTTTATTTTCGACCACGATGGCTTGACCGAGCGCGGTTTGCAGTTTTTGCGTCACCACACGGGTGACGTTATCGGTGATCCCCCCGCCGGTGTAAGGCACCACCCAACGAATAGGTTTGTTGGGATAGGCTTGCGCCCATAGGCTGCTATTCATCGTCATGCAGCTGACGGCGATCGCCCAGTGCGCAAGCTGACGTGGCGAAAAAAGGAAACGTAATGTCATGGCGCTCTCCAATGCAGGGAAGATGGGGTGAGTTGCACTTACTCAGTTAGACGTAACCTGGACCTTCGATCGGCGGATGTTTGATGAGGAAGTTTTCATCGACCTCTAAACCCAAGCCCGGTTTATCGATGGGCCAGACCAATCCTTGTCGATCGATTTCATACGGTTTAGAGCAAAGCTCATCGCGAAACTTATTGGCTTTGGAGACATCGCCTTCAAAGTAACCGCCATTATCAATCGCCGCCAACATGTGAATGCTGATGGCGTGATTTAACCCAGTCATCGAGCTATGTGGATGCACCGGCAATTTGTAGGCAGAGCCCATGTGCGCAATGCGTAGTGCCTCGGTGAGGCCGCCGGTTTTAGAAAGATCGGGTTGCAAGATGCTGATCGAACCATCTTCAAGTACCCGATTAAATTCGTAACGCGTGTAATGATTTTCACCGGCCGCGAGCGGTGTGCTGCTAAACGTGGCGGCCATGCGATAGCTGGCGTAGTCATGCGCAGGAAAGGGTTCTTCCAACCAAGCGACATTGAGTTCTTCCATACCAGGCATCGCAGCGCGTGCATCGGCAACCCGATAACCTGTGTTGGCATCCGTCAGAATCGCGATGTCATCGCCAACGTGTTTACGCACAGCAGCGATACGCATCAAATCATTTTGTGGTGAGTCACCAACGCGTAGTTTGACGGCTTTGTAGCCTGCATCTAAGTGCGGTTGTAACTCGGCAATCAGTTCTTGCGGTGGTTGGTAGCCCAGCGACACACCGCCGGCGTAAGCCGGAACGCCTTTGAACGAACCGCCAATTAACTTGTAAATGGGCATGCCTGCGGCTTGACCACGAATATCCCACAAGGCGCAATCAATCCCGCTCATGGCTAAACAACATCCAGCCCCCATGCCGTGACTGCCTAATTGCATTTTGTAGATTTTCGCCCAGACACCCACAACATCGCTGGCGTCCATGCCGAGCACTAATTGTTTGAGCGTGGTTTCGATCAGTTTGGCCACGGCCGTATGCGCGCGACCATGATGGGATTCACCCCAACCAACCAGTCCACCGGCGGTGGTGACCTTGACCACCACGGCATCGCGCTTAATGGAGGTACCGATCCCTAAAGTGACTTGTGATGCTTTGGGTACAGGAAATGACGTGGGGTACGCCTTGATATCGACGATTCTTAGATCTTTGCTTGCCATGGTCGGGTCTCCGGGTTAACGAAATGGGTGGGTTGCTCACCCGCGAGCATACGCAGGGTTTGTGCAGCGGCGATGCGTGACACGTTACGACGAGACTCACGCGCCGAGCCGCCTAAATGCGGGGTGAGGACAACGTTGGGAAACTGAAACAATGGATGATCGGGACGCAATCGATAATGCTCGTAGACATCCAACATGGCACCGCCGATATGCTGCGCACGCAGCGCTTCGACTAGCGCCTCTTCATCAATCACCGGTCCTCGACCCACATTGATTAAAAAGGCATGTCGCTGCATTTGCTGTAAGCGCGCAGCGTTCATCAGGTGATGTGTGTCTGGTGTGAGCGGGCAGCTGATGACAATCACATCTGCGGTGTTTAACAACGTATCAAGCGTGGCTGCCGTGACGCTCGAGGGTAATAAGTGTTGGTGACGTCGATAACCCAACACGCGCATGCCCAAGCCCTGCGCGCAAATGTTGGCTAAACGCTCACCGATATGACCCACGCCAATCAAGCCGAGTGTTTTGCCATTGAGCTCAACCATCGGTTCGGCCATGGCGCGCGCGGCATCCCACGGTCCGGTGCGAATACCCGTGTCGATATTGCGAAAATTACGCGCGAGCAACAGCATGCCCATCAAGCAATGTTCGGCTACGGACGGTGCATTGCCGCCGGGCACATTGGCGACCATCACGCCGTGGGCGCAGGCTTGCGTCAACGGCACAAGGTCGGTGCCCGTGCCATGAATCGTCACGGCACGTAATCGCGGTGCGTGCTCGAAAATATCTTCAGGTAATTTGCTGCGTGTAATCACCGCATCGCAATTGGCCGCTAACCGTCGCACCGTATCCGGATGGGAATCGGCCGCACGAATCACTTCGGCGTGCGCAGACAACGCATCAATCCCCGTCGGATCAATTGGATCGACCACCAAGATCCGGTGTGCTTGCGTCGACATTTTTAACGGACTTTCAGTAACACTTTGCCTGCGGCTTGACGTGAAATGACCAAGTCTTGTGCTTGTACATAGTGTTCGAGGGGTAAGACATCGCTCACAACGGGTCGCAACGTGCCATCGATGACCCAGTCAAAAATTTTGGTGTACATGGCGCGCATTTGCGGTTCGAAGCGCGCGCGCTCATCGACCGGACTCCAACCCACGTAGGCACCAAAATTAAATCCCGCCACCGTGAGATCTTTCACGAGCAAAATATTCGCCGGAATGCTTGGAATACGACCGCTCGCGTAACCGATGGTCAGCATGCGACCTTCCATCGCGATGGCGCGTAAAGCTGTATCAAAGAGATCGCCACCAATCGGATCAAACACCACGTCGGCGCCACGACCTTGCGTGAGTGCTTTGGTGCGCTCACGTAAATCTTCGGTGCTGTAATTAATGCTGTCATCGGCACCGTGTGCGCGGGCTAATGCACATTTATCGGCATGACTGGCCGCAGCAATGACACGTGCACCCAAGGCATGCCCGAGCTCAACGGCAGCAAGGCCCACGCCGCCTGCAGCACCTAACACCAAGAGATTTTCACCCGCGTTTAATTTTCCCCGCCACACCAGCGCACCATACGCGGTGCCATAAGAAATACCGGCGTGTAACGCGTGTGTGGAATCGATCAGGGCAGGCAAGCGGTAGACGGTGTGTTCGGTCACGCAGACTTCTTCGGCGAATCCACCCCAATCCAAAATCGCTAACACGCGATCACCGACAGCGCAGGCAGTCACACCCGCAGCAATTTCAGTCACGATCCCAACCACTTCGGTGCCAGGCACAAACGGCAGCGGTGGTTTGCGTTGATATTTTCCGGCAACCACCAACGTGGTCGCAAAACTCACGCTGGCGTAATCGATGGCAATACGTACACCGCGAGCGGGTAGCGTTGGGCGAGGGCACGCTTCAAGCTTTAAGTTGCTGTAAGGCCCATAGGTGTGACAAACGATGGCGCGCATGATTAAACGTTCATGAGATGGTGCCCGCAGCGCGTAAGGCCTCGAGATCGGCCTGGCTGCGTCCGAGTAGATCGGTGAAAATTTCTTGGTTGTGCTGACCAAGTAGCGGTGGAGCTAAACGATATTCCACTGGTGTGGCAGAAAAACGCATGGGACTGGCCACGACGGGTGCGGTGGTACCCAGCGGATGCGGAATGTCGACACGCATGTTGCGGTGTTGTACCTGCGGATCTTCAAACACTTCTTGCATATTGTTAATTGGACCGCAGGGCACGGTGGCCGCTTCGAGCGCTTGAATCCAGTCGGCTTTACTACGTTGTTTGAACCACGTGCTAATCATCGGTATGAGCGCATCGCGGTTGATGATGCGTTGTGAGTTGGTCACAAAGCGTGGGTCTTGCGCAATTTCCGGATGGCCAGCCGTCGCACAAAAGCGTGCAAATTGACCGTCATTCCCAACGGCCAAAATGATGTGTCCATCCGAGGTGGCAAATACTTCATATGGCACCACTTGAGGGTGCGCATTACCCCAACGTTTCGGAATATTGCCCGAACAAAAATACGACACGATTTGGTTCGAATTAAACGCGACTAAGGTATCGAGCAAAGCCATGTCGATGTACTGACCCTCACCGGTGCGTTCCCAGTGCGTAATGGCTGCGCTAATCGCTAAGCTGGCATACATGCCTGTGAGGACATCGGTGATCGCGATGCCCACTTTTTGTGGGCCACCACCGGGCAAGGTATCGCGCTCACCGGTAATCGACATCAGGCCACACATGCCTTGAAAAATAAAATCGTAACCGGGTCGTTCTGCGTACGGTCCGCTTTGTCCAAATCCGGTGACTGAGCAATAAATGATGCCGGGGTTGATCTTGCGCAGGTCTTCATAGCCTAAGCCATAGCGCGCGAGCGTGCCGACTTTGTAGTTTTCGATAATCACATGCGACTGCTTGGCTAAATCGCGCACCAACGTTTGTCCAGCGGGACTGGCAATATCAATGGTGACTGATTTTTTGTTGCGATTACAAGAAAGAAAATACGCAGCCTCTGGCGTGTCTTGGCCGTGAGCGTCCTTCATGTAGGGCGGACCCCAACCACGCGTGTCATCACCAGAACCTGGCCGCTCGACTTTAATCACTTCGGCACCCAGGTCAGCTAAATTTTGTGCCGCCCAAGGTCCGGCAAGCACGCGGGATAAATCAAGAACGCGGATATGCGATAAAGGTCCAGCCATGTCACTCTCTTTTTAAAAACATCGATTGAAGTAATTCGTTTGTTGTTTGCGTGCTGACGGGCGCTTCTGACAACAACTGATCGGCGACGCGTTGTTCGTTTTGGATGGGGCTGCTATGTAGCGGATCGCGCGCCTGCAGTCGATGCACAATGCATAAGCCCGCAAGCAATTGACGCCGTGCGTTGTGTTCACGCTGACCCAATTGGCGTCCCTCATCGGCCAAATACACTGCAGCACTGGCGTAATACAAACCGGTGGCGGCTTGTCGTGCGTTGGCTTCATCGTTGTTGGCGGCACAGTCACGCGCAAATTGACAGGCACGTTGTAATTGCAACGCGAGCGCTTCACGCAATGGGCCTGTGGGCAATGAATCAATCAGCGCTTCTAAGGCGGGTTGTAATGCATCGAGTGCGGCTTCGCGTCGAATCGCTCGCATCACATCTAACGCCACAATATTTGAGGTGCCCTCCCAGATCGAACCCAAATGCGCATCACGTAACACGCGGGCATCTGACCACTCCTCAATGTATCCCGCGCCGCCACGCACTTCCATGGCATCGCCTGCCGCGCGACGTGCATCGCGGCACGCTCTAAATTTGAGTAATGGGGTGAGCAAACGAACACGTAAGCGTGCAGCCGGATCACCGGCATCCGCCTGCGCAAGCTCCAGTGCTGTACGGAATGTGATCGTTCTTGCCGATTCAGCCGCCAGCATGATCTTGAGTAATTGCCGACGCATCAGCGGCAAGTGGATCAACGGCTGCCCAAACGCATCGCGTCCGCGGGCGATAAATAATGCTTCGGTGAGTGCGCGGCGCATCAGACCGGCAGCGCGCATCCCATTGGACAATCGCGACATGTTGATCATGTCGGCCATTTGCACAAAGCCACGCTCTGGATCACCCACCATGTACGCGGTGGCCCCTTCAAGAATGATTTCTCCTGAGGGCATGGCGCGCGTACCGAGTTTGTCTTTCAGTCGCACAATGCGATAACGATTCGCGCGACCGTCCGGTAATCGTGCCGGCAGCAAAAACAACGATAAGCCACGTGTGCCTGTTGCCGCACCTTGGGGTCTTGCAAGGACGAGTGCCACCCCAGCGTCAGCGTTGGAGCAAAACCACTTATCGCCATACAAACGCCATTCGTTGTGTTCGCGGCGCGCTTGAGTACGCGTGGCACCCACATCAGAGCCGGCACCTTGTTCAGTCATGAACATGGCTCCTTGCGTGAGCGTGTCCATATCTTGCGCGGTGAGACCGGGTAAGTAACGCGCGGCCAACGCGGGATCGGCAAATTTGCTGATCGTACGCGCGGCCGCATCGGTCATCGACAGTGGACAACACACGCCAAACTCGGCCTGTACAAACACATAGGTGAGGGCATATTTCACCAGCGGCGGTAATGGGCTCGGCCAATCGAGAACACCGGCGCGATGCGACATCGCCGCCAATCCATACTCTGCAAAGGCCACTTGTTCTAATTGCCGATACGCCGGATGCTTTTCAATCCATTGACGGTGTTCACCGTTGCGTGCGCGATGATGCAATTGCGATGGATTGCGATCGGCAATGGCCGCGGCGGTGTCTAACCGGGTGCCTGCCAACGCGCCGAGTCGCTCGATGTGCGGTAATAGGTGGGCAAATAAGTTGGGATCTAAGTACAACGCGAGCAAGCCACGCAGATCCGGATCGGCTGCAAATAAATTTTGGCCCTGCGCATCCGGTAACAGGGGTTGCGCGAATGCATCCTCGGTAGCGGAGGTTGAATGGATCGGCGTGACGGCAGCCATGGGCTTAATCCACGATCGCGCCAGAAGCGCGCACGATCCGTCCCCAAGCTTGTAAATCGGCTTTCATCACGCGGGTGAGTTCTTCGGGTGGGCTCGCGACGATCGTAAATCCTTGCGCGGTAGTCCGTTCACGCACTTCAGGTGAGCGCAGGGCACGTACCAGAGCGGCATTAAGCGTATTCACGATGGGTCGTGGCATACCGGCTGGACCAACCACACCAAACCAAAGTGAACCACCGGCTTCGGCAAAGCCTTTGATCCCGGCTTCGGCCATCGTGGGAACTTCAAGTGCAAATGGGCTACGTTTATCGGCAGTGACACCAATCGCTTTGACTAAACCAGCGCGCGCTTGCGGCATGGCAGTGATGGGAATATCAAACATAAACGCGAGTTGACCACCAATGACATCACGCATGGCGGGTGCACTGCCGCGATAAGGCACATGCTGCATCGGAGCGCCGGTGAGTTGCTTGAGTAATTCGCCGTGCAGGTGATTCGAGGCACCGTTACCCGCTGATCCAAACGTGGCTTTACCTGGATTGGCTTTGGCCCACGCAATCAGTTCGGCCACGTTGTTGATCCCAAGCTTTGGATTCACCACTAAAACATTCACGTAATCAGCAGCCAGCGTGATCGGGGTGAAATCGGTGATGGGGTCATAGCCCAGCTTCGCTCCATACAAATGTGGGTTGATGGTGTGTGAGCCGGTGGTGTTTAAGCCAATGCTGTAACCATCTGCAGCGGCGCGCGCAAGTGCCTGCATACCAATACCTGCACCCATACCGCCAATATTTTCAATCACCACGGTGGTATTGAGCTCACGACCCAGGGCGCTAGCGGCGATGCGCGAAAAGCCATCGGTGGGTCCGCCCGGTGGAAAGGGCACAATCCAGCGGATTGGTTTTGCCGGGTAAGCATCTGCTGCAAGCGCATGGGTAGTGACACTCGCGCAAAACACAAGCAAACAGAGCCATAGCATGTTGACCCATCGCATGCAGACTAGCGGGCCACGCGTTTTGTAGAACATGCAAAGTCTCCTTATTTTTTTATAGCAACAACAATTTATAGATGCAGTACGTTCTTCGCCAAGATATTGCGCTGAATTTCGTTAGAGCCGCCATAAATACTTGCTGGCATGGCTTTATAAAACGGACCCAGCAAATCAACCAGGCCATCGCCAATCGGTACGCTACCGTGTAATTGCGCGGCAGGGCCAGCCGTTTCAAGAATCAAATCGGCTGCACGTTGAAACGTTTCAGTGGCCAAAATTTTCAGTACCGATACTTCGTCAGGTAGTGGTTCGCCGCGTTTCACGATCTCGACAAAGCGGGCGTAGATATCGCAATGATCTTCAATATCCATGCGTAAGGCATTGAAGCGTGCCTTAAACACCGGGTCGGTGTGACAACCACGCAATTGGGCAAGCTTCGCTAATATCCCCAAGGCGTATTGCGGCAACTTTGGGCTGCCGATATGGATGCGCTCAAAACCAAGTAATGCTTTAGCCACATCCCATCCGGCATTGAGCGGACCAACCAGGTGGTCGATGGGCACACGCACATGATCGAAAAATACTTCGTTGAATTCTTCATGCCCGGCCAGATCGCGAATCGGTCGAACGCGCACGCCGGGTGAGGTGAGATCGACCAAAATAAAACTAATCCCCGCTTGTTTTTTTGCTTGTTTGTCGGTTCGGGCCAGCACAAACATGTGCGTGGCGTCTTGCGCGAGGGTCGTCCAAATTTTTTGGCCGGTGATCACAAATTCATCGCCTTCGATGCGCGCTTCGGTACGCAAGCTGGCCAAATCAGACCCTGCGTTGGGTTCGGAATACCCTTGCGCCCAAATGTGTTCACACGAAAGAATGTGCGGCAACCAACGTTCACGTTGCGCATCGGTGCCAAAGCGAATCAGCACGGGTCCCACCATCAAGATGCCGTGATCTTGAAAGCGTCCAATGCCCCAGCGCTCTTGCTCTTCGTGAAAGATCAGTAGTTTGGTCGGACTCAGTCCCATACCACCGTGCGCGACTGGCCAAGCTGGTGCAATCCAACCCATCGCGGACATGTGTCGATACCATTCGCCATTTTCATGCCAACGCAAACGCCGTGAGGTGTAGCGTAAATGGGTGGGGTAATCTGCTTCAAAACGCGAACGAATCAGCGCACGAAACGCGTCATCGTCGAGTGCATTCCAATCTTGCGTGGATGATGTGTTCATGCGCTGAGTACTTCAATGTCATTGGCGTGCGCTGCGTACTCAGCTTGTAAATCCGTGGTGTTGCCTAACCAGGCAGACAAGGTCAGTGTGCGATTGACGTACAAACCCAACTGATACTCATCGGTAAAACCCATTGCGCCATGTAATTGCACGGCTTCACGGGCGATACGATTTAGGCTGGTGTTCGCGCGGGCTTTGGCTCGACAGGCAAGTAAATGACGTGCGGTTGTATCAAGTGGTGTGTCCAGCGCAATGCAGGCCGCTTGCGTGACGTCACGCGCGAGCTGTTCGGCGAGGTATAAGTCGACGGCGCGATGTTGCAAGGCCTGAAAGCGACCGATCGCTTGACCAAATTGTTCGCGGGTGCGCAGATACTCTAAAGTGAGTTCAAGCATGCGTGCCGCCATCCCCGACATTTCGATGGCGCACAAAATGCGCGCTTCATCGATGGCTTGCAAGCAGCCGTTTAAATTGGATGCGACGCGTTGCACTGGCGGTGCAGCGACATTAGATAACGTGATCCATGCCGCGGCACTTCCGTCGGCGCGTGTTTCGCGTTGCAGACTGAATCCACTGCTATTGGCGAGCACATGAAACACCCCTGCATGCGTTGCCACTAAATAGCCATCCGCATGCGCAGGCACGACAAATCGACACGTACCGTTCAGTACGCCTTGTGCGTATGTCACGCTGATGTTTGTCGGATCAGTGATTGAGTCTGCCGCTAAGGCCAGCAGGTGACTGCCATCGATGCACTGTTGGAGTAAGTGGCTACGCGCGGGTCCATCACCTAAAGCGAGTGTGCGCAATGCAAGAACGGCGCTGGCAACCAACGGTTCAGGCGCGCAGGCGCGGCCCCAGGCATAAACCAGCTGACCCATGTCTTCAAACGTAGCGCCTAATCCACCATCGGCTTCATCGACTAGTAAACCCAACCAACCCAACTGGGCAATGGCAGTCCAAATGGTGCGATCAAATTCTGGGTCGCGCAGCCGACAAGCGCGTAAACGCGCTGGCGTGTGTTCCGCTGAAAATTCGCGCGCCGCATCAGCCAACAGGCGATGCTGATCGGTGCGCGGAATCATGCGATGGTGGCCGTACCGTGCGAAATAACCACAATATCGCGCTCAAGGACTTTGGCGCGAAAGGAAATGTCTTTGCCACGTTGCCACATTTCGGTCCGAATCGTTTCGCCCGGAAAGACCGGCGAAGAAAATCGCACGCCGATCGATTTCAATCGTGCCGGTTGGTAATCACAATACGTTTTTAAAATGGCATGACCGACCACACCATAGCTTGCTAAGCCATGCAAAATTGGACGCGGAAATCCTGCGGCGATGGCCACCGACGGTTCGGCATGCAGTGGGTTGTCATCGGCGCACAACCGATAAATGAGTGCAGCTTGTGCCAGTGTGGGCAGATCGCATATGGCATCGGGCGGGGTGTCAGGTGTTGCGGGTCGTGCAGTTTGTTGCGCATCACCGCCTTTGGGACCGTTGTTGGGGTGATCCGAAAAACCACCGTCACCGCGACAAAAGGTCACGTGTCCCATGGTGGCAAGTAACGCACCATCGGCTTGGTTGTGCAGTGTGCGTTCTTGATAGACCAACGCACCTTTACCTGCGCCTTTATCCACAATGCCCGTCACACGCGATCGACCAATCACCGTGCCGGCTTGCGGGAGGGGTTGATGTAAGGTCAGTGATTGTTCGCCATGCACGAGCTTGACCCAATCAATGCCCGAATCGGGATTCTTCATCCAAAAACCGGGGTAGCCCATCACCACGGCCATCGTCGGCAAGGTGCGTAAATTTTTTTCGTAGACGAACTGCAATTGCTGCGCGTCCATTGGATCGTGACCCAAACCCACACCGAGCGCGTACAACATGCTGTCTTTGGCGCTGTAGGTTTGCACCACGTCTGGAAAAGACCATTGCTTTAGTTTGGCGTAATCAATCATGGTTTAGATCGGATCCCAACTGAACACGTCTTGCGAACGATCCAGTTTATAAAAGTGCGCCTGCATGGCCGGAATGGCATGTTCAGCAATGCTTTGTGCGGTCCATCCTTCGGCGCGATGCACCGAACGTAAGGGACGCGATTGGCTCATCAAAAAGAGTTCGTTGGCACGCACAGCAAAAATTTGACCAGTCACCGCTTGTGATGCATCCGAGGCCAAATACACCGCGAGCGGGGCGATCTTGGCTGTTTCCATTGCCTTGAGTTTATCGACACGCGCTTGTTGTTCGGGCGTCTCGGTCGGAATCGAACCAATCATTCGACTCCACGCAAACGGCGAGATGCAGTTCGAGGTCACATTGAACTTCGCCATATCCAACGCCATCGATTTGGATAATCCAGCAATCCCGAGTTTGGCGGCGGCGTAATTGGCTTGTCCAAAATTTCCGACCAAGCCGGAGGTGGAGGTCATGTTGATGTAGCGACCCGCGCTCTGACTTTTAAAATACGGTGCGGCGGCGCGTGAGACATAAAACGTGCCGTTTAAATGCACATCGATCACGGCTTTCCATTCTTCGACGCTCATGTTAAAGAAAAAGCGATCGCGCAAAATGCCCGCATTGTTGACCACCACATCGATGCGGCCGTAAACATCGATGGCGTTTTGAATGATGCGATTAGCGGATTCCCAGCTCGAGACGCTCTCGGTGTTGGCCACCGCCTGACCACCGAGCGCGGTAATTTCGTTGGCGACCTTTTGCGCAGGCCCCGCATCGCTACCTTCACCCGACACGGATACGCCCAAGTCGTTGACAACGAGCTTTGCACCTTGCGCCGCCATGGCGAGTGCGAAATCACGACCAATGCCACCACCGGCACCGGTGACGATAATCACTTTGTCCTTGAGCATCCGATGACTTCCTTTTAAACGTTTAGATTAGTCGCGAAAGCCACTGTCACGACGATCGAGCATGCGCAATAACGCGGGCCATTCAAGCTCGGTGATTTTGCGACGTTGCCCGGGTTTATAGCGATCGTTGGTGACTTGCACCACGGACGCGGGCACCGCATTCAATGGCGTATTGCAGGCTTGTGCCATCAGTTGTGCCTGACAAGCGCGCTCTAGCCAATGCATCGTCACAAACGCATCACACACCGTTTTACCGGCGGTGAGTAACCCGTGGTTACGTAAGATCAATGCGGCGCGATCGCCAAGATCGTGGATCAAGCGTTTTTGTTCATCCAGATCGACTGCGGGTCCTTCGTAGTCGTGATAACCAATCTCACCAAAGAACATTGCGTTTTGCGTGAGCGGCAGCAGACCGCATTGCAGGGCAGACACCGCCATGCCAGCGGCCGAGTGCGTATGGATGACACAGCCCACATCGTGGCGCGCACCATGGACCGCGCTATGAATCACAAAACCTGCGCGATTAATGCCATAGCCGGTGCCAGAATCGAGCACGATGTTGCCATCGAGATCAATTTTGATCAGGCTGGAGGCGGTGACTTCTTCGTAGGCATAGCCGTAGGCGTTAATTAAAAAGTGGCCTTCCTCATCGGGCACACGCACGGTGGCATGGTTGTAAATCAGATCGTTCATACCAAACAATGCAATCAAGCGATAGCAGGCGGCTAAATCGATGCGGGCTTGCCATTCGGCGGCGCTCACTCTAGAGCGCATCGAAGGAATTTTTAATTCGGATAAATCACTCATCGTGTGGCCTCCGTTCCAAGTAGCGCAGTGATTTGACTGGAGAGTACGCCGCCGTTGCCATGCACGAGCGCAACTTCGGCGTTTTTCACTTGGCGTGCGCCGGTTTCACCGCGCAGTTGTCGAACCGCTTCGACAATTAAAAACATGCCGTACATGCCGGGGTGGACGCAAGACAAGCCGCCGCCATTGGTATTGACCGGCAAGCTGCCGCCAGGGGCGATGCGTCCGCCAGAGACAAACGCGCCGCCTTCGCCTTTTTTGCAAAAGCCCAGGTCTTCTAGAAACAAAATTGTGTTGATCGTGAACGCGTCATACAACGCGAGAACATCAACATCTTTGGCACTGAGTCCGGCCATGGCATAAGCGCGTGCGCCAGATTCAGTGGCTGCAGTCACCGTGAGATCGGGCATCGATGAGATCTGCCGATGCCAGTGCGCAGCCCCCACACCCAACAAATAGGCGGGTTTTTTCGGGAAGTTGCGTGCACGATCAGCGCGCACCATCACAAATGCGCCACCCCCATCGGTGACCAAACAACAATCGCGCACGGTGAGCGGATCACTGATCATTTTTGATTTGAGGACGTCTTGTACGCTTAACGGATCGCGTGAAAACGCTTCGGGGTTGAGCTGCGCCCAGCCGCGTGCAGCGACAGCGACCTCGGCCAATTGTTCTCGCGTGGTGCCGTATTGATGCATATGGCGTGCACTGGCCAACGCATACGAGGTTGGCGGGTTAAAGGGTTTGTACGGATGCTCAAACGGTTGTGGATCAAGAATGGCTTTGAATTTTGCGCCTTCCGCACGACCAACACCGGTGCGTTGATTTGAGCCGTAGGTGACCAACACCACATCGCACAGCCCATATTGCAAGGCCATCGCAGCGGGCATTAAGTGACCGACAAACGAAGACCCCCCCACGCAAGTCGAATCTGTAAATTTGGGATGAATCCCGAGTTGCTCACCGATCGCCAGGCCAGAGAGAAAAATATTCACGCTGGCGACAACCAAGCCGTCGACATCTTGTGCGTTGAGACCGGCATCGGCCAGCGCGTGACGTGCCGCCGCAGCCATGATCTCGGTCTCGCTCCAACCGGGCGCTTCTCCGCACCCAGCTAAGCCAACACCGACAATGGCCACCGCACCGCGCAGATCGCGGTCACTGTGCGGCGCGCTCATGCCGGAATAAATTCGATCAGAGACTCTTCACCGCTGCCTGCAATGCGTGATTTCACTGCCATGCCGATCTTGACGTCATCTGGCGAAAGATCGACCACGCGGCTCATCATGCGCGGACCTTCAGCAAGGTCAATCAGCGCCACGTTGTAGTCACCCCCGGCATCGGGTTTGCGGCGCACAATGGTGGTGGAGTACACCGTGCCGACACCCTTGGCCTTGACCCAATCGAGCTGATCGCAACCACAGTGAGGACAGACCACGCGCGGGTAAAACACATGCTTTTTGCAGCCAGTGCATTGCTGCAACTCAAAGCTACCGGTGGCAAGTTTTTCTTTGTAGGTTTTTTCGGGTCCGCTTTGGGCCATGGTGGATTGCTCACAGTCAGAAGTAGAAAGGGATGAGGGGTCAGGCAAACCGTGGCGTCTGCCCTCAGGCAGGGTCTCGGTCAGACTGGCTACTTTCACGCTGGTACGGGGCGAAGTCAATGCGCGTCTCACTATGTAACGGCGCATCTCACCAAGCGGCGCTGACGGATGACCTGCACTTGACCCGAGCGATATAATCAAGCCTTTATCGGTCAGTGGAAATGCATTCATGAAAGCTCTGGTTAGTGTGAAGCGCGTGGTCGACTACAACGTCAAGGTGCGCGTGAAGGCCGATGGCTCTGGTGTGGAAACGGCCAACGTCAAAATGTCGATGAATCCATTCGATGAGATCGCGGTTGAAGAAGCGGTCCGCCTGAAAGAGGCCGGCGTGGTCACAGAAATTGTGGCCGTGTCTTGTGGCCCGCAGGCCTGTCAAGAAACCTTGCGTACGGCGCTGGCAATTGGCGCAGACCGTGCCGTGTTGGTTGAATCCGATGTCGAACTGCAACCACTCGCAGTTGCCAAACTACTCAAAGCGGTCTGCCAAAAGGAAGCACCCCAATTGGTGATCGTGGGCAAACAAGCGATTGACGATGATTGCAATCAAACCGGTCAGATGTTGGCCGCGCTCATGGGTTGGTCGCAAGCGACGTTTGCCTCAAAAGTATCGATTGCCGATGGCAGCGCCCAAGTCACACGTGAGGTCGATGGCGGATTAGAAACACTGAAGATCACTTTACCCGCGGTGGTGACCACCGATTTGCGTTTGAATGAACCGCGCTACGTCACCTTGCCCAACATCATGAAGGCCAAGAAAAAGCCGCTCGATATCCTCAAACCAGACGCGCTCGGTGTGGATGTGACGCCGCGTTTAAAAACACTCAAGGTGCTTGAGCCTGCCAAACGAAAAGCCGGCATCAAAGTGCCGGATGTCGCCACGCTGGTCGATAAGTTACGTAACGAAGCCAAAGTGATCTGAAAGTTCAATCCATGTCCATCCTAGTCATTGCTGAACACGATAACGCGAACATTAAAGTCGCCACCTTAAACACGGTCGCTGCCGCCCAAAAAATTGGCGGCGACATTGATGTGTTGGTTGCGGGTCATTCTTCCGGTGGCGCAGCCCAAGGGGCAGCCGCCATCGCGGGCGTGCGCAAGGTGTTGCACGCTGATGCTGCGTTCCTTGGTGCGTGCTTGGCAGAAAATCTTGCCACACTGATTGTGAGTATTGCTTCGCAGTACAGCCATGTCTTGGCACCAGCAACCTCGAACGGAAAAAATGTGCTGCCACGCGTCGCGGCCTTGCTCGATGTGCAACAGATTTCGGACATCGTGTCGGTGGAATCCGCCGATACATTTGTGCGTCCGATTTATGCAGGTAACGCCTTGGCCACGGTGCAATCAAGTGATGCCATTAAAGTAATTACCGTGCGTACCACCGGCTTTGATGCGGTTGCAGCCTCTGGTGGAAGTGCTCCAATCGAAGCGCTGGGTGGTGCATCCGAAGCGGGTTTATCGTCCTTTGTGTCACGTGAGGTTTCTAAATCTGAGCGTCCCGAGTTGACGGCTGCAAAGATCATTGTGTCTGGCGGACGGGGGATGGGATCAGGTGACAACTTCAAGTTACTCGAGCCGCTGGCCGACAAACTCGGTGCCGGTATGGGTGCGTCGCGTGCTGCCGTGGATGCGGGCTTTGTGCCTAACGATTGGCAGGTGGGTCAAACCGGAAAAATCGTGGCACCAGATTTGTATGTGGCCATTGGTATCTCAGGTGCGATTCAACATCTAGCCGGGATGAAAGACAGTCGCGTCATTGTGGCGATCAACAAAGATGAAGAAGCGCCAATTTTTTCAGTGGCTGATTACGGCTTAGTGGGCGATTTGTTTGAAGCCGTGCCCGCGTTGGTTGCAGAGTTAAATAAATAACGCGTACTCACTGATTACAACGGCGCAAAACCCGCCGTTGCTGTTTGTCCCCCGCGCGTTTGTTCTTTTGAAGAGGAGACGCTGATGAGCACCTACGCTGCGCCAATTAAAGACATGTTGTTTGTGTTGCGTGCATTGGCTGATATTGAGTCGATTGCACGCTTGCCAGGTTATGAGGATGCATCGCTTGACACGGTAACCGCCGTGCTCGAAGAGTCAGGAAAGTTTGCCACTGGTGTGCTCGATCCACTCAATTGGCCTGGCGATCAAGCTGGGGCGCAGTGGGATGCTGGCACAGTGCGTATGCCCGACGGGTTTCGGGCGGCCTACGATCAATTCGTTGCTGCGGGATGGAACGCCTTGCCGATTGATGCCGAGTGGGGCGGTCAGGGTTTACCCAAAGTCGTCTCGACACCGGTCACAGAAATGGTGACCTCAGCAAACATGGCGTTTTCGTTGTGTCCATTACTCACGCAAGGCGCGATTGAAGCATTGTTGCTGTGTGGTTCAGCGCAGCTCAAAGATACGTTTCTGCGCAAGATGGTGACGGGGGAGTGGACTGGCACCATGAACCTCACCGAACCGCAAGCGGGTTCAGATCTCGCGTTACTCCGAACCAAAGCGCAACCCCAAGGTGATCATTACTTGATTACCGGTCAGAAAATTTTTATTACCTACGGCGAGCACGACCTCACCGACAACATCGTGCATTTGGTGTTAGCACGCACCCCAGATGCGCCTGAGGGTGTGAAAGGAATCTCGCTATTTGTCGTGCCGAAATTTTTGGTCAATGCCGATGGTACGTTGGGCGCACGCAATGCAGCCCATTGTGTGTCGATTGAACATAAGCTGGGCATCCATGCCAGCCCAACGGCGGTGATGGCATATGAAAACGCAGTGGGCTACTTGGTGGGCGAAGAAAATAAAGGCCTCGCCTATATGTTCATCATGATGAATGCCGCGCGATTTGGTGTGGGTATGGAAGGAGTCTCGATCGCTGAACGCGCGTATCAGCGGGCTGTGCATTACGCACGGGATCGGATGCAAGGAAAAGATTTAGTGGCTGGCGCCAAAACGGTACCCATCATTCGTCATCCAGATGTGCGTCGTATGTTGATGTTGATGAAATCGCAAACCGAAGCAATGCGTGCACTGGCGTATGTGGTGGCGGCTGCGATGGATGTAGCGCAGTGTCATCCAGATGCGGATGTGCGTAAAACGCAAGCCGCGTTTGTCGATCTGATGATTCCCGTAGTGAAAGCCTGGAGTACAGAAACCGGCATCGAAGTGGCTTCACTGGGCGTGCAAATACACGGCGGGATGGGCTTTATTGAAGAAACCGGTGCGGCGCAGTATTTACGCGATGCACGCATCACGACCATTTATGAAGGCACCACCGGTATTCAAGCCAACGATTTGTTGGGTCGAAAAATCGTCCGTGAAGGGGGCGCAAGCATTCGTGCTTGGATCAAACACGTGCAATCGCTCGATGCCGCATTGGCGGCGGTCGAGCGCGTGGAGATGGTGTCGATTCGCAATCATCTGCGCGCGGCACTGCAAGCTGTGTCTGCGGCAGTGAATTACATTTTGGCCCAAGCCGCCAACGAACCAAAAAATGTATTTGCGGGCGCGGTGCCGTTCTTAAAGTTAGTTGGCATCACCGCCGGTGGATGGCAGATGGCAGTGGCTGCACTGAAAGCGCACGCGGCGCTCACTGACGCGCAGTCTGATCACGATTTTTACCAAGCCAAAATCGCCACGGCGCGTTTTTTTGCCGAGCAAGTCCTCGTTGAGGCGCCTACGCTCAGCCGGATGGTGACCGAGGGCGGCGCCAGCGTGATGGCGCTCGATGAGGCGATGTTTTAATCGCCTAATGCGATGAGGCGATGTTTTAATCGCCTAATGCGATGAGGCGATGTTTTAATCGCCTAATGGCACGTTACATATTCGGATAATTCGGACCGCCACCACCCTCGGGGGTGACCCACACGATGTTTTGTGTTGGGTCTTTGATGTCACAGGTTTTGCAATGCACGCAGTTTTGCGCGTTGATTTGTAGTCGCGGGTTGTTGCCATCGGCTTCGCGCACGATTTCGTAAACGCCAGCTGGACAGTAGCGCTGCTCAGGCGCGTCATAGAGCGCGAGATTGGTCTCGATCGGCACCGATGCATTTTTGAGTGTGAGATGAATCGGCTGATCTTCTGCATGATTGGTGGCTGAAAACGCCACCGAGGTCAGCCGATCAAAACTAATCACACCATCTGGTTTTGGATAGGAGATGGGTTGTGCGTCGGTTTTCTTTTTTAAGGTGGTGTGATCGGCTGCGTGATGATGTAAGGTCCAGGGTGCTTTGCCGCCAAACACCAGCTGATCAATGCCGACCATCGCAGCGCCTAGATATAAGCCTTTTGACATCCAAGGCTTAAAGTTGCGCGCGCGATAGAGCTCATCAAATAACCACGAGCGTTGAAAATTGGTCGGATAGTTGGCTAACACATCACGTTTGCGACCAGCGACAATTGCTTCGACTGCAGATTCGCCAGCGAGCATGCCAGATTTGATTGCGCAATGACTGCCTTTAATGCGTGAGGCATTTAAAAAGCCTGCATCGCAACCGATGAGTGCGCCACCACGAAACACTAACTTCGGTAGCGATTGAATTCCGCCAGCAGCGATGGCGCGCGCACCATAAGCGACGCGCTTACCGCCTTCTAAGAAACGTCGAATGGCCGGATGCGTTTTATAGCGCTGAAATTCTTCAAACGGCGAGAGATACGGATTGGTGTAGCCCAATCCAACCACAAATCCGACGGCGATTTGATGATTTTCTAGGTGATATAAAAAAGAACCACCGTACGTGTCGCTCGACAACGGCCAGCCCGCGGTGTGTACCACTAAACCTGGTTGATGATTTTCTGGAGGCACGTCCCAGAGTTCTTTTAATCCGATGCCATACACCTGCGGATCCACGCCGTCGCGCAATTGAAATTTGGCTTCGAGTTTTTGTCCTAAGTGACCGCGACAGCCTTCAGCAAATAAAGTGTAGTGGGCGTGCAATTCAATGCCGCGCTGGAACGCATCGGTGTGTTCGCCACTGCGCGAGACACCCATGTCGCCAGTGGCGACACCCATCACTGCGCCGTGGGGGTCGTACAACACTTCGGCGGCGGCAAAGCCCGGAAAAATTTCCACGCCCAGTGCTTCAGCTTGTTGACCCAACCAACGTGTGACGTTGGCCAAGCTGATGACATAGTTACCGTGATTTTGAAAACAACCAGGTAAGAGCCAGTTGGGCGTGGCGCGTGCGTCGTTCGCAGTGAGAAACAAAAACCGATCTTCAGTGACTGGCGTATTGAGCGGCGCGCCACTGACCTTCCAGTCAGGAATCAATTCATTGAGCGCGCGCGGGTCCATGACGGCGCCAGACAGAATATGCGCGCCAATTTCTGAGCCTTTTTCAAGCACACAGACGCTGACTTCACGCTCGACAGCTTGGGCCAATTGTTTGATTCGAATCGCCGCCGACAGACCGGCCGGTCCGCCACCAACGATGACAACATCATATTCCATGGTTTCGCGTTGCATTTGTGCCTCGCACGAGTGAATGCTGCAATTATAATGGCGCCCCGCGCTTGGATAGATGAATCGCTGCATGCCCCCACGTGAAGATGTTTTGGCCGCCCTGGCTGCCCGCCGTTTGTTGCACGTCGAACGTATCCCAATCCGCTGGGGCGACATGGATGCGATGGGTCACGTCAACAACGTCAATTACTTTCGCTATATGGAGCAAGCGCGTATCGGCTGGCTCGATGGCATGCGTCACATCTTAGATGCCGATCGTTTGTCCACCGTGGTGGTGAGTACACAATGCAACTACCGTAAACCACTGGTTTATCCCGGTGATGTGGACGTACATGTGTACTTAGGCGAAGTGGGTGGCTCATCGGTCACCACGTACTACGCATTACGACTTGCTGAATCCGAGCTGGTGTATGCCGATGGCAGCGCCGTGGTGGTTTGGGTGGGACCACACAACGGCAAAGCGGTGCGCGTGCCTGCCGTCCTGCGCGAGCGTTTGCGTTCATGAATGGTCCTTTGCGCATGCTGACACCGGCGTTGTGGTCACCGACCCACGCGCAACAGTCAGCCACACAGCTACAGGCTTTTATGTTGCGAGCCAGCGCTGCGTGTGGACAATCGTTTGAGGATTACGCCTCATTACATGCATGGACAATCCGAGATCCTGGCGCGTTTTGGTCACTGCTGTGGGACGACGCACGGGTGGTTGGTGAACGTGGCGCACGCGCGTTGGTCAATGCCACGCAAATGCCGGGCGCGCAATTTTTTCCGGATGCGCAACTCAATTACGCAGAAAATTTGTTACGGCAACGCGGTAGCGAAGATGCGCTCGTGTTTTGGGGTGAAGATCGTGTGCAGCGTCGTTATTCACATGATCAGCTGTATGCGTTGGTGTCGCGCATGACGCAAGCATTGCATGCGCAAGGCGTGCAACGCGGTGACCGAGTGGTTGGGTATCTGCCCAATTTACCGGAAGCATTGGCGGCGATGCTTGCCACGAGTGCGTTGGGCGCCGTGTGGTCGTCGTGTTCGCCTGATTTTGGCGCGCAAGGCGTGGTAGATCGCTTTGGCCAGATTGAACCCAAGGTATTGTTTTGCGCTGACTATCACCTAGAAAGCGGACGGCGCGTAAGCACCCTCGATCGCGTCGCGGCGTTTTTACCGCAATTGCCTACCGTACAACGTGTGGTGGTGTTGCCGTATGCAGGGTTAGACGATGCAGCAACGGCTGCCGACACGCGACCAACCAATGCCGTGACATTGACTGCGTGGTTGTCTGAATTTAAACCGGCGGAGATTCATTTTGTGCGCGTTGGCTTTAACGACCCGCTCTGTATTTTGTACTCCTCAGGAACCACCGGGATACCCAAGTGCATCGTGCATGGCGTGGGCGGCACCTTATTGCAACATATTAAGGAACATCGTTTACATGCAGATGTAAAACCGAACGATCGATTGTTTTACTTCAGTACCTTGGGCTGGATGATGTGGAATTGGTTGGTGTCCGGATTGGCGTCCGGTGCCACCTTATTGTTGTATGACGGTTCACCCTTTGTGGACCGTGGACGGGTGCTATTTAGCTTGGCTGACACTGAGCGGATGACACACTTTGGTACGTCCGCCAAATATATCGACGCAATTGCCAAGCTGCGTTTGAAGCCACGAGAAACGCATCATTTATCGACGCTGCGTGCGATGTTTTCAACGGGCTCGCCATTGAGCCCCGAGGGCTTTGATTACGTGTATCGCGACATCAAGTCCGATTTAAATTTAGCGTCTATTTCTGGCGGCACTGACATCGTTTCTTGTTTTGTATTGGGTAATCCGCTACTACCGGTGTATCGCGGTGAAATTCAATGCGCAGGCTTAGGGATGGCAGTGGCGGTGTTTGACCCCGAAGGTCAGGTGCTGCCCACCGGTAAAGGTGAATTGGTGTGTACCGTGCCATTTCCGTCAATGCCGATTGGATTTTGGAATGATCCGGATGGCTCGCGCTATCACGCGGCGTACTTTGCACGCTTTGCGGATGTGTGGTGTCACGGTGATTGGTGTGAGCACACCGAGCGGGGCGGCTACGTGATTCATGGACGCTCTGATGCGGTGCTTAACCCTGGCGGTGTACGCATCGGTACCGCAGAAATTTATCGACAAGTCGAGCAACTCGATGCCGTGCTTGAGTCTTTGGTGATTGGTCAAGCATGGCCGATTGCAGCGCCGACTGATGTGCGGGTGGTGCTGTTTGTGAAGTTACGCGATGGGTTGGTGCTCGACGATAACTTAGTGAAGCAAATCAAATTACACATCCGCGCCAACACCACGCCACGACATGTACCTGAGCGAATTGTGCAAGTGACAGATATTCCGCGCACCAAGAGCGGCAAGATCGTTGAATTAGCAGTACGCGATGTGGTGCATGGTCGTAGCGTAAAAAACAAAGAAGCCTTAGCCAACCCGCAAGCCTTAGAGTTGTTTCGCGATTTACCTGAGTTGCAGCGTTAAATTAACGCGCGTAGGGCCGTTAAGTACGCTTGGCGCGCTGTGACTTCGCGTTGATGATGGCCTTGTTGGATGACCCAACGTCCTCCCACCATGACATCGCGCACAAGTTGTGTCGCACCAGAAAAAATTGCTGCATTGCTGATGGCATCGGCTTGACGCTCGATTAAATCGGGGTGAGTCGCATCGAGCACCAACACATCGGCGCGGTACCCCGGCGCCAATTGACCGCTGTGACGTCCAAGCGCTTGAGCGCCGCCTTGCGCTGCTTCTAGCCACAGCGTGGTCCCCACCGCTTGGCTGATGTGGCCGACGGTGCGATTACGTCGACGGGTGATGAGCCGTTGTACATACTCAAGCAAGCGTAATTCTTCAAAAGGATCACGCGAAACGTGACTATCTCCGCCAATGCCCCAGCGACCGTTTTGCGCGCGATAGGATTCGAAAGGAAAAATGCCATCGCCTAAATTTCCTTCGGTGGTCGGACACAAACCCGTGACCGCTTGGCTCTGAGCGAGTGCCGTGGTTTCTTCCGAGGTGAGATGCGTTGCGTGAATGAGGCACCAACGCTGATCAACCGCTGCATTCGAGAGTAACCATTGCATCGGACGTTGTCCGCAAAAAGCCAAGCAATCATCCACTTCGCGCGTTTGTTCTGACACATGCATGTGGATGCGTGCCTGCGGATCGATTTGATGCACGGCCTGCACCAGTTGATTGAGGTGCTGCACATCAACTGCGCGTAACGAATGCGGTGAAACGCCCAGTTGTAGATCGGGGGTATTTTTTTGTAGCGGACGCAGTGATTCGAGCATCTGCAAAATCAAGGCGGGGTCGCTGGCAAAGCGTTTTTGTCGATCGGCAAGGGCTTGATTGCCAAAATTGCCATGCATATACAAGCTGGGTAGAGCGGTGATGGCGATCCCTGCACGTGCAGCGGCATGCACATGGGCTTGCAGCATGTCTGCGGGATCAGCGTAGGTCGCACCGTTAGGCTGGTGATGCACATAATGAAACTCAGCAACCGCGGTGTAACCGCACTTGAGCATCTCGATATACAAAAACTCTGCGATCGCAGCTGCATGGGTTGGATTGAGTCGCGCTAAAAACTGATACATCAAGGTGCGCCAGCTCCAGAAATCATCCTCTGCTGAGGCGCGAATTTCAGTCAGTCCAGCCATCGCACGTTGAAACGCGTGTGAATGCAGATTGGGCATCCCAGGCATCACCGGCCCGGCCAAACGTTCGGCATTTTCGCTGGTGGCGTTTGTAGACAGCGATTGAATGGTGCCGTGTTGATCGAGCACCAAGCGTACGTCGTTGACCCAACCGTTGGGTAAAAGTGCCTGCGGAGCGAAGTAAGTTCTCATCGGGCGCTATGATAACGGTATGCAGACAGAAAAATCATTGGATCGTTTGTGGTTAGGTGGTCATTTGGCCACCATGACAACCGGCGCGGCACCTTACGGTGCGATACGTGATGCGGCGATTGGCGTACGCGATGGATGTATTGCGTGGATCGGTCCGCGTGTGCAGTTACCCCCTGCAGTAGAACGTCATGCCAAACAAGTGCACGATCTACAAGGCGCTTGGATAACGCCGGGGTTGATTGATTGTCATACTCACGTTGTGCATGCCGGACATCGCGCCGCGGAGTTTGAGCTTCGACTGTTGGGTGCGAGTTACGCGCAAATTGCACAAGCGGGCGGTGGCATTGTCTCGACCGTGCGACAAACGCGCGAAGCCTCATCCGCAACGTTGATCGACACGGCGTTACAACGTATGACGCAATGGTGTGCCGAAGGTGCCACTGTTATTGAAATTAAATCTGGCTATGGCCTCGATCTCGAGACGGAGCTACGTATGTTACGCGCTGCACGTGCCTTGGAAGAACGTGCGCAGATGACGATCAAAACGACGTTTCTGGGGGCACATGCTTTGCCGCAGGAATACGCGGGTCGTGCCGATACATACATTGATCTGGTGGTCGACGAGGTGTTACCCGCTGTTGCAAAAGAAGACTTGGCGGATGCGGTAGATGCATTTTGCGAGGGTATCGGTTTTTCTGTGGCGCAAACGCGTCGGGTGTTTCAGGCCGCGCAAGCGTTGGGACTGCCTGTGAAGTTGCATGCCGATCAATTATCGGATTTAGGTGGTGCTGCATTGGCTGCTGAGTTTGCTGCTTTATCTGCGGATCATATTGAGTACAGCAACGAGGCGGGTGTACGCGCGATGGCCAAGGCCGGGACGGTTGCAGTGTTGTTACCAGGGGCGTTTTATTTTTTACGTGAAACGCAACACCCCCCCATCGAAGCCTTGCGCAAATATGGCGTTCCGATGGCGATTGCTACCGATAACAATCCTGGGTCTTCGCCTTTGGTATCGTTGTTGCTCACCATGAATATGGCCTGTACGTTGTTTCGGTTCACGCCAGAAGAAGCACTCGCAGGGATTACACGACATGCCGCGCGTGCATTAGGCATCGAGCACTCGCACGGAACGTTGGCGATCGGAAAAGCGGCTGATTTTGCGTTGTGGCGTATAGATACGCCAGCGCAATTGGCTTATGCCATTGGCGCTAACCCTTGCGTGGGTCGGGTGCGCGCTGGTCGTTCGGTGCCGCGGATGATTGGTGTGCCGGCAACGTTTTAGCACAGGCCAGAAAACGCGCAAGCATGGCCTGCAGAAAAGGACGCACTTGAGTGGCGCGGTCTGCACGAAACGCAAACGGCGCGTCTTCGTTCATATACGTGATTTCTGACAGCTCGAGTTGTACGGCGTGAATGCCTTGTGCAGGTTGACCGTAGGTGCGCGTAATGTATCCGCCTTTAAAACGACCATTCAATGCGGCGCTGTAACCAGGTGCGGATTGGGCAATTTGTAGCAGCGCTTCACCGATCCCGGTGCCACACGACGCTCCGTTGGCTGTCCCTAAATTAAAGTCAGTGAGTCGACCAGAAAAAAATCGTGGCACGACAGAGGCAATCGAGTGCGCGTCCCAAAGCAAGGCCACGCCATACTGATCACGTAATTGCTGCAAATGCGTGTGTAGTTGCTGGTGATACGGTTTCCAATAGGTGTCTACGCGTTGCGAAATTTCGGTGTCGTTGGGCGCCATTTGTGGTTGATAGATTGGCGCCTTGCTAAATGTATCGATCGGACATAAACCGGTCGTGTCTTGTCCGGGATAAAGGTTGGCATTATCCGGCGGACGATTTAAATCGATCACGTAACGCGAATGTGTAGCAACCAACACCGAAGCGCCTAATGCATCAAGAAAGTCGTACAACTGTTCAAGATGCCAATCGGTATCGGGCACGCTACACGCAAGCGCTGTCATACGCGCGGCGATCTTTGGTGGTAGATAGGTCCCAACGTGTGGCATCGAAACCAATAGCGGCGTGCGACCTGCACGAAAATGAAAAATCGGTTCGGTCTGCATCGGTTTAACCCAACATCGGTAAATCCAGATGGTGGATACGCGCACTTTCAAGCGCGCTGTCATAGCCTGCATCGGCATGACGCATCACGCCGCTGGCGGGATCATTCCATAGCACGCGAGCAATGCGTTGATCCGCTGCTGGCGTGCCATCGCAGACCACCACCATCCCCGCATGTTGGGAGTAGCCCATACCTACACCACCACCGTGATGTAATGAAACCCACGTTGCGCCCGATGCGCAATTGAGTAAGGCATTGAGTAGGGGCCAATCTGAGACAGCATCCGAACCATCGCGCATGGCTTCGGTTTCGCGGTTCGGGCTGGCCACTGAGCCGGAGTCGAGATGATCGCGACCAATCACAATCGGCGCTTTTAATTCGCCTTTGCGCACCATTTCATTAAACGCCAAGCCAGCCAAATGACGCTCACCTAAACCAATCCAACAGATTCGTGCGGGCAGGCCTTGAAATTGAATGCGCTTGCTGGCCATGTCTAACCAACGATTGAGTAGCGCGTTTTCAGGAAAGAGTTCGCGCATGCGTTGATCGGTTTTATAAATATCTTCCGGATCACCTGAAAGCGCGACCCAGCGGAAAGGTCCAACACCACGACAAAATAGCGGACGAATGTAAGCGGGGACAAAACCAGGAAAATCAAAAGCGTTTTTCACACCAACATTTTTGGCCTCTTGACGGATATTGTTGCCGTAGTCCACGCACGGAATGCCCATCTGTTGAAAACCTAAAATCGCACGCACGTGATTGGCCATTGCTTCGCGCGCAGAGATGGCCACTTCTTCAGGGTCTTTGTTGCGCAAATCTTGCCAACGCGAGAGCGACCAGTGCTCGGGTAAGTAACCATTGGCTGGGTCATGGGCAGAGGTTTGGTCAGTGACTAGCGATGGATTTAAGATTTTTCCTTGCTGCGCACGTTGCAAAATCTGCGGTAAGAGTTCGGCTGCATTACCGACTAAGCCAATCGATACTGCACGTTGCTCTTCGCAGGCCCGCGCTACGGCGATCAGTGCCTCATCGAGTGTGTCGCAGCGTGTATCGAGATAGCCCGTACGAATGCGCATGTCGATGCGTGTGGGATCGCATTCAATGGCAATCATAGATGCACCAGCCATGGTTGCTGCGAGTGGTTGCGCACCACCCATCCCGCCTAAGCCTGCGGTCAAAATCCAGCGGCCGCGCCAATCCCCGTTGTAATGTTGCCGACCCGCTTCGGCAAACGTCTCGTAGGTGCCTTGCACGATGCCTTGACTGCCAATGTAAATCCACGATCCCGCTGTCATTTGTCCGTACATCATCAAGCCCTGACGATCGAGCGCGTTAAAGTGCTCCCATGTGGCCCAATGCGGCACGAGGTTGGAGTTGGCGATCAGCACGCGTGGGGCGTCTTCGTGTGTGCGAAATACGCCCACGGGTTTGCCCGATTGCACCAATAAAGTTTCGTTGCTCTCGAGCCGACGCAGCGTCTCGACGATGCGCTCGTAGCACGCCCAATTGCGCGCGGCTTTGCCGATCCCGCCGTACACCACCAAATCGTCTGGTCGCTCAGCGACGTCAGGGTCGAGGTTATTCATGAGCATGCGTAATGGCGCTTCGGTAAGCCAACTGCGAGCGCTGAGTGTGGTGCCACGTGCGGCGCGGATAATGCGGGGGCTGGAATTCATGTGGATCTCAGATGACGGTGTTCGAAAGCCAATCATGTTACGACAACTCGCGTGATAGTATTTCCTTGTCTCTCAAACAGGATGTCAATATGCGAAGTTGCAGCACGATGATGAGCAGTTGCGCGACAAATTTACGTCGACGCTTGTGTTGCGCACGTGCGTTGATTGCGGTGAGCTTGAGCGTGTTGTCACTCGCCGCGAGCGCGCAAACCTGGCCCACAAAACCGATTCGCTTTGTGGTGCCTTGGCCCGCAGGAGGATTGAATGATGTCTTAGCGCGCACCTTCAATGATCGCGTAGCTAAGGCCCTGGGTCAGGGAATCGTGAATGACTTTAAAGCGGGTGCAGGCGGTCGAATTGGTGTGGCTGAAGTGACCCGCGCTGCGCCCGATGGATACACCATTGGTATGGGCAACTTGGGTCCGTTGACGATTTTTCCGAATCTGTATCGCGACATGCCCTACGACGCCAAAAAAGATGTGGTGCCGATCACGATGTTTGCTGCCTCTCCATTGGTCTTGGTCACCACCAACGGTCTTCCTGTGCACGCTGTCGCAGATTTGATGGCGGTGGCAAAGGCGCGGCCTGGTCGATTGAACTACGCTTCTGTTGGCGTGGGTACGGCGCAGCATTTAATTTTTGAGATGTTCAAAAAACGCGATGGGATCGACATGGTGCATGTGCCGTTTAAAGGCACCAACGAATCATTGCCGAGCCTGATGGATGGGCAAGTGCATGCCATGTTCGACACCTTGCCGCTGATGCTGCCGCAAATTCGCGCGGGTCGTATTCGTCCGTTGGCGGTCACCACGCCGCAACGTGTGGCACAACTGCCTGAGGTACGCACCTTGGCTGAAGTGGGTTATCCCGATATCAATGTCGTGACTTGGTACGCGGTGATTGCCCCCGCGGGAACGCCTGCTGCGGTCGTCGATCGGTTATATCGCGAATATACGGCAGTCGCGCAATTGCCCGAAGTCCAAAAGTTTTTGCTGGATCAAGGCTTGGTGTATCTACCCAACACGCAAGGTCAATTCGCACAGCGCATCGACGCTGAACGTCTACGTTGGGCCAATATTATTCGTGAGCAGGGGATCAAAATCGAATGAGCGGTCCAGGCTGTTTAAAATAACGCACGCAACAGCATTTCTGTATCAATACAAAAGGGGTTGGATATGAAGCGCATGAATGGTTGGTTTGTCGCACTGGTGTTTGTGATGCTCTGCGCACCTGCGATCGCACAAGAAAAAGTGGTGCTTGGTATGAGTGGTTGGACGGGCTTTGCGCCGTTAAGCTTGGCCGATAAAGCCGGTATCTTCAAAAAAAATGGCGTCGATGTTGAGTTGAAATTTATGCCGCAACCAGCGCGTTTGGCCGCCCTCGCTGCGGGCGATCTCAATGCGGCAGCCACCACCGTGGATACGCATGTGGTTTGGGCAACCAAGGTGCCGATGGTGCAAGTGCTCTTGCTCGATAAATCAAATGGTGGCGATGGCTTGGTCGTACGCAACACGATTCAATCGGTGAAAGAGCTCAAGGGCAAAACCATTGCCGTTGATGGTGCAGGCACCGTGCCGCATTTCATGTTGACCTACATTCTTGAGAAAAACGGATTGTCCTTGCAGGACGTGATTCGCGTCACACTCGGACCGCAACAAGCGGCGCAAACCTTTTTAGGGGGGCAGTATGATGCAGCGATGACGTACGAGCCGTACATGAGCCAGGTGCGTGGTCGCGCCGATCAGGGCAAAATTTTGGTGACCACCAAAGATTATCCGGTGGTGATTGATACGCTGGCGTTTAAGGCCGACTTTGCCAAGAAAAATCCCAAGGTGGTGCAGGCCGTCGTGAACAGCTTTTTTGAGGCCCTCACGATGATCAAAACCGATCAAGCGAAAGCCTACGAGTTGATGGGCAGCGCGGTCAAACAAACCGGCCCACAGTTTGGCGGATCGGCGCAATTTATTCAGTGGCAAGACAAGGCGGCCAATCAAGACTACTTTGCAAAAGAGTCGTTGGCGTTTTCTAAAACCGCTGGCGACATCTTAAAAGCCAATCGTGTGATTAATACGTTGCCCGATTACAAAGCGATGCAAGACGCAAGTTTTATCAAGTAACTGAATGCGCAGAGACGCCGGCAACGTGATTGGTTGCCGGCGTTTTATTTTTTAGGGTAATCCATCGAATGTTTGAGCCGCTACAGCCAGTATCGTTACGCAAACGTATCGTTCTTGGCGCTGCGTTTTTTGTTTTGTTTTTTTTGGGCTGGGCGTTTTTTACGCTCAGCGGCATCATCCCGCCGTTATTTTTGGCTGATCCGCTAGCCACGTTACAAACGGGCGTCACTTTATTTGTTGAGTTTGATTTTCTACACGACATTGCCATCACCCTGTGGCGCGTGGTTGGTGGGTTTGTGGTGGCGGCGATTCTCGCGGTACCTTTGGGGGTCGCGATGGGGGCGTTCAAACCCATTGAAGCCTTCTTGGAACCTTTTGTTTCTTTCTGCCGGTATTTGCCTGCGTCGGCGTTTATTCCGTTACTGATCCTTTGGGCTGGTGTGGGAGAAGCGCAAAAGTTATCAGTGATCTTTATTGGTTCGGTATTTCAGATTGTGCTGATGGTGGCGGTGATTGTTGGCGCGACGCGACGTGATTTAGTTGAAGCGGCTTATACCCTGGGTGCCGATGCACGCGGCATTGTTTGGCGTGTGATCGTTCCTGGGGCTGCACCGCAAATTGCAGAAACGCTGCGCTTGGTGTTGGGCTGGGCGTGGACTTATGTGATTGTGGCCGAACTGGTGGGATCTTCTTCAGGTATTGGTCACATGATCATGGATAGCCAGCGACTGTTGGATACGGGACAAATGATTTTTGGCATTGTGTGTATTGGCGTGATTGGTCTGGTGTCTGATCTGGCGTTTCGTCGCTTGAACCAGCGTCTATATGGCTGGGCATTTTGATGGCATTGCTGCAAGTGGACGGTGTGTCGCGGGTATTTGCCGGAATTGCGGGTGGGGCACCCACGCAGGCATTGCAGCCGACCGATTTGGTGGTTGCTGATCACGACTTTTTGACCATCCTCGGGCCGTCGGGATGTGGAAAGTCCACTTTATTGCGCATCATTGCTGGCCTAGATCAACCCACCACAGGTCAAGTGTTACTGGCCGGAGAAAAAATTCAACGCCCTGGCCCCGATCGCGGCATGGTGTTTCAGTCTTACACCTTGTTTCCTTGGTTGACTGTGCGCGAAAACATTGGCTTTGGCTTGCGCGAAAAAGGCATGCCGGCTGATTTGCAACAGGACATCATTGCGCATTACGTTGCGCGCACTGGCTTAACCGGTTTTGAATCGCATTATCCAAAGATGCTTTCAGGCGGCATGCAACAACGCACTGCACTCGCGCGTGCCCTGGCCAATGACCCCAAAATGTTGCTCCTAGATGAACCCTTTGGCGCGTTAGATCATCAAACGCGTGCGCTGATGCAAGAGTTGTTGTTAGGAATCTGGGAGACGGATCGTAAAACCGTGCTATTTGTCACCCACGATATTGACGAGGCAATTTTTATGGGCACCCGCGTGGCGGTGATGTCGGCGCGTCCGGGACGGATTAAAACCCAATTGCCGATTGATTTACCCCATCCGCGGCACTACACCGTCAAGACCACCGCAGAATTTTCGGCATACAAGGCACAATTGACCGAAGAAATTCGCGCTGAATCGATCCGTGCAGCGCAAATGCAACCATAAAAGCGTGAATGTCATTGAGCGCGCGACGATTCGGGAGTAGAATCATGCATCTCAGGCATTCCTTCAGCGAATGACCCAATACGTTTTCGTTACCGGCGGCGTTGTATCTTCCCTTGGCAAAGGTATTGCCGCTGCTTCTCTCGCCGCGATCCTCGAATCGCGCGGCATTCGTGTCACTAATATCAAGCTTGATCCCTACATCAATGTGGATCCTGGCACCATGTCGCCGTTTCAGCATGGCGAAGTGTTTGTCACGGAAGACGGTGCTGAAACTGATCTTGATTTAGGTCACTACGAGCGCTTTCAGTCTTCGCGCATGCGCAAGGCCAATAACTTCACCACCGGTCAAATTTACGAGAGCGTGATCCGCAAAGAGCGGCGCGGCGATTACCTCGGCGGTACGGTGCAAGTGATTCCACATATCACCGATGAAATCAAAGCGTTTGTGCGTCGTGGTGCAGGCGACGCTGAAGTCGCCATTATCGAAGTTGGCGGCACAGTCGGAGACATTGAATCGTTACCGTTTCTTGAAGCAATCCGGCAAATGGGTTTGGAGTTAGGACAGCAAAACGTTTGCTACATCCATCTCACTCTGGTGCCTTACATCGCTGCAGCGGGTGAAATCAAAACCAAGCCAACGCAGCACTCAGTCAAAGAGTTGCGTCAGATCGGTATTCAAGCGGATATTTTGTTGTGCCGTACGGACCGCCCGCTTCCGGATGATGATCGACGCAAGATTGCGCTCTTTTGTAATGTGTCTAAAGAGGCGGTGATCTCGGCTTGGGATGTCGATTCCATTTATAAAATTCCAGCGATGCTGCACGAACAAATGCTCGATGAGCTGGTGTGTCGCAAGCTAGGTCGTTTGGCGCGGGCTGCTGATCTGACGCCTTGGAAGAATTTAATTGATGCATTGGAGCATCCCGAACACGAGGTGGATATCGCCTTGGTCGGTAAGTATGTGGATCTCGCCGACTCGTATAAGTCGTTGTCGGAGGCGCTCATTCATGCTGGCATACACACGCGCTCTAAATTAAAAATTCACTACATCGACTCCGAGTCACTGGAGCGTGATGGTGTGTCCGGATTGGCGCAAATGGATGCGATCTTGGTCCCAGGCGGATTTGGTAAGCGTGGTGTGGAAGGCAAGATGGCGGCGATTCGGTTTGCGCGTGAAAACAGCGTGCCCTATTTAGGTATTTGTTTGGGCATGCAGCTTGCGACCATCGAATTCGCACGCAATGTCTGTGGCATGAGCGATGCCGATAGCACCGAATTTAACCCTGAGACATCCCATCCCGTCGTTGCGCTGATTACAGAATGGTTGGATCGAAGTGGGCAGACTGAGCGTCGCACCGAAGGTTCCGATTTGGGCGGCACGATGCGCTTGGGCGCGCAAAAGTGTCCAATCGAGCCGGGCACGCTTGCCGCAAAAATTTATGGCGCTGAAGTCAACGAGCGCCATCGGCATCGCTTTGAGGTGAACAACCGCTACGTGGCGCAACTCGAAGCGAAGGGATATCGCGTTTCTGCGCGTACGCCAAGTGAGCAACTACCCGAGATGATGGAATTACCTGCGCATCCATGGTTTGTGGGATGTCAGTTTCACCCTGAATTCACGTCCACTCCGCGTGGAGGGCATCCGTTATTTACGGCCTTTGTCAGGGCAGCGTTGACGCATCGCTCGGGCGGTAAACGGGCAAGCCCAGGCGGTAATCTTTCTATCGTTGCCGCATGAAGTTGTGTGGCCACACCATCGGCCTCGATCAACCGCTGTTTTTGATCGCCGGTCCGTGCGTTGTTGAGTCACTCGAACTTCAAATCGAGACCGCGGGTCGTCTGCAATCGATCTGTAAACAACTCAATATTCCTTTTATTTTTAAGTCATCGTACGACAAAGCGAATCGTAGTTCAGGAACCTCGTTTCGTGGACCAGGACGTGAGGCGGGTTTAAAAATCTTGGATGAAGTGCGTCGTCAGCTGGGAGTACATCTGCTCACTGATGTGCACGCCATTGATGAAGTCTCTGCTGCTGCTGCAGTGGTTGACGTACTGCAAACGCCAGCATTTTTATGCAGACAAACCGACTTTATTCATGCCGTAGCGGCCAGCGGTCGTCCAGTGAATATTAAAAAGGGGCAGTTTTTGTCGCCCCACGAAATGAAAAACGTGGTCGATAAAGCGCGGGCTGCAAGTGGCACCGACAACATCATGGTGTGCGAACGCGGCGCTTCGTTTGGCTACAACAATCTTGTCTCCGATATGCGCTCGTTAGCCATCATGCGTGAGACGGGTTGTCCGGTGGTTTTTGATGCCACGCACTCTGTGCAACTGCCCGGCGGACAAGGCACTGCGTCAGGTGGACAACGTGAATTTATTCCGGTCCTTGCGCGTGCGGCTGTCGCGAGTGGAATTGCAGGCTTATTTATGGAAACACATCCACAACCTGAAAAAGCCTTGTCGGATGGACCCAATGCTTGGCCATTGGGCATGATGCAAGAGTTACTTGAAACTTTGCTTGAGCTCGATGCGGTGGTGAAGCGTCGCGGCTTGGCAGAACGTCATATCTCGGCCTGAACGATCAGCCGACTTAAGGAGCGAAGATGAGTTCGATTGTTGATTTGGTGGCGCGCGAGATTTTAGATTCGCGCGGCAATCCCACGGTAGAAGCGGATGTATTGCTTGAATCAGGTGTGATGGGACGTGCCGCCGTGCCCTCGGGTGCGTCAACGGGAAGTCGGGAAGCCATTGAATTGCGCGATCAGGATAGTTCGCGCTACGCAGGCAAAGGAGTGTTGCGTGCAGTCGAGCATGTCAATACCGAAATCTCCGAGGCGATTGTTGGGTTGGATGCATCAGAGCAAGCCTTTGTCGATGCAACCTTGTGTGATTTAGACGGCACTGAAAATAAATCTCGCTTAGGTGCCAACGCGATGTTGGCTGTGTCGATGGCCGTCGCAAAGGCTGCAGCCGAAGAAGCGGGCTTACCGTTGTACCGCTACTTCGGCGGATCGGGTGCGATGCAAATGCCTGTGCCGATGATGAATGTGATTAATGGCGGCGCACATGCCAACAATCGTCTTGATATGCAAGAGTTAATGATTGTGCCAGTGGGTGCGCAGAGTTTTCGTGAGGCCTTGCGATGCGGGGCTGAAGTATTTCAATCACTCAAAAAAATTATCGATGCAAAAGGAATGTCTACGGCGGTGGGCGATGAAGGCGGGTTTGCTCCCGATGTGCCTACACATGCGGCGGCCATTGAGTTGATCCTCGAGGCGATCGACCGAGCGGGATACGCTGCGGGTCAAGACGTGATGTTAGCTTTGGATTGCGCTAGCTCAGAGTTTTATCGTGATGGTCGCTACGTGCTTGCTTCAGAAAATTTAAATCTTAGCGCGGCTGAATTTACTGATTACTTGGCGAATCTAGCGGATCGCTATCCGATTATTTCGATTGAAGATGGCATGGCCGAGAGCGATTGGGATGGATGGAAGCAACTCACGCAACGCTTGGGTCGACAGTTGCAATTGGTCGGTGATGATTTGTTTGTCACCAATAGCCAAATTTTGCGCGAAGGCATTCGTCAAGGCGTGGCTAATTCTATTTTGATTAAAGTCAATCAGATTGGCACGCTCACCGAAACCTTTGCTGCCATCGAATTGGCCAAGCGCTCTGGTTACACCTCGGTGATTTCGCATCGTTCTGGAGAAACAGAAGACACCACGATTGCTGATCTGGCTGTGGGCACGAACGCACTGCAAATCAAAACTGGCTCGCTCTCGCGCTCAGATCGCATGGCAAAGTACAACCAGCTGTTGCGTATTGAAGAAGACTTGGGCGATGTGGTGACTTATCCGGGTCGCGATGCGTTTTATCAGATTCGATAACTCGATCCATCGTTAACACACGAGCGGCGCCCCCACCAACATGAAAATTTTAGGTGCAATTTTCATTGTGTTGATTTTGGCGATTCAGTACCCCTTGTGGTTGGGTAAGGGTGGGTGGTTGCATGTGGCAGATGTCGATCGCAAGTTGCGTACGCAACGTCAAACCAATGAGCGCTTGCAACAGCGCAATCAGGTGCTGCATGCTGAGGTTGCAGACTTAAAGCGTGGCTACGACGCCATCGAAGAACGTGCGCGCGGTGAGTTGGGGTTACTTAAAAACGATGAGGTGTTTTTTCAGTTTGTCGATGCGCCGCGTGGCGCTGTCACATCCCCGACAAGCACCCCATCGCCACCAGCATCTCGACCATGAATTTGTATCGCTTATTGCAACAGCGCGCTGCGCAGCATCAGCCGATTCGAGTTGGCTTGATTGGTGCTGGCAAGTTTGGCTCGATGTATCTTTCGCAAATTCCGCGTACCCCTGGTGTGCATTTGGTGGCGATTGCAGACTTGTCGATAGCGCGTGCACAAGAAGCCTTGTCACGCACCGGTTGGGCGTCTGAACAATTTTCTGCAAAGACATTGCAAGAAGCGTATCAGCGTGGCACCACCTGCGTCATTGAGGATGCGCATGCCTTGATTCAATCCGATGCCATCGAGATCGTGATTGATGCGACTGGACATCCCGCTGCAGGTATTGCGCATGTGCTGGCCTGTTGTGCGGCCGGTAAACACATCATCATGGTGAATGTTGAGGCCGATGCACTGGCGGGTCCGTTGCTTGCACGTAAGGCCGCCGAAGCAGGGGTGGTTTATTCGCTTGCGTACGGCGATCAGCCTGCACTTATTTGCGAGATGGTGGATTGGGCGCGTGCAGCCGGATTTGAAGTGATGGCCGCAGGTAAAGGCACTAAATATCTACCCGAGTATCACGCCTCGACCCCAGACACAGTTTGGCAGCACTACGGGCTGAGCCATGAGCAAGCGCAGCTCGGAGGTATGAATGCGCAGATGTTTAATTCTTTTCTCGATGGCACAAAATCCGCGATTGAAATGGCGGCTGTTGCGAACGCCACGGGGTTGACGCCCGCACCAACAGGTTTGGCTTTCCCGCCGTGTGGCGTCGATGATTTGCCGCGCATCCTTCGGCCGGCGCACGCAGGTGGCCAGCTCCATCACGCCGGGCAGGTCGAAGTGGTGTCATGTATTGAGCGTGATTCGCGCCCGGTGTTTCGTGATTTGCGCTGGGGTGTGTACGTGACCTTTGAAGCTGGTTCTGGTTATGTGGAACGTTGCTTTAGTGAGTATGGTCTGCTGACTGATCACACAGGTCGCTATACCGCGATGTACAAGCCCTATCATTTAATTGGCCTTGAACTAGGAATAAGCGTGGCCAGCGTGGGTTTGCGCCGAGAGCCCACCGGCGCACCCGATGCATGGCGTGGTGATGTAGTGGCCTGTGCCAAACGAGCACTACAAGCGGGTGAGCGCTTAGACGGTGAAGGCGGCTTTACGGTGTACGGAAAATTAATGCCAGCGGCGGATTCACTGGCTTGTGCAGGATTACCGCTCGGACTGGCGCACGGCGTGCGCTTGATACGCGATGTGTCCGCTGGATCGTGTGTGAGTTGGAGCGATGTCGAAATCGACACGACCCAACAGGCCGTACGTGTGCGTCGTGAAATGGAAACGTTGTTTTCGCGCTAAAAGTTGCAGCGTGATCCTCACCGTACGCGCAGAGCGCAGCGTACGGTGATTCGAAACCGAGCAAATATTATTTTGCGTCCTCTGCAAACACTTCGCGCGCGCATCGAAATGCTTCTACAGCTGCAGGTACGCCGCAATAAATGGCGGTCTGCAGAAACACTTCTTTAATTTCATCGCGCGTCATGCCGTTGTTGAGCGCGCCGCGAATATGCAATTTCAGTTCATGCGTTTTACCGAGCGCGATCAGCATGCATAAGTTCATCACGCTACGTGTTTTGCGCGGCAGACCAGGGCGGTTCCAGATATCGTTCCAGCAATAGGTGCTTAAGAGTTCTTGAAACTCTCGATTGAACTCATCCGTGCCTGACATGGTTTTGTCGACATAGGCGGGTCCGAGTACTTCGCGACGGGTTTTTAGGCCAGCCTGCATTCGTTCGGCGTGAGGACGTTTGTCCATGAGGGTGTCTCCTTAGGTTGGGATGGCGCAATCGAGCCTTGGACTATACCCGCGCGGAACATTGTCGCCATTGATGCTGCATCGCAATAAATCGGCTGTTTCATAGGGCAGGGGTCGAATTCGACCGGCAAACTTCGGCCGTTCTTATGCGAGGCCACATGAGTTATCGGATCAAAGAGGTTGAATTATTTGATATAAATGATAATCTCGCCGACCCGGCTCAGAAAACGCATATTTCTGCGTGAGTCTAGGAGCACCATGAATACCTTAAAAATCCTTGTGACCAGCCAAAAAGGTGGGGTCGGTAAGAGCACCATCGCTGCAAACATTGCGGCTTACTTTGCGACCTTGTTGCGCAAACAAGTGACCTTGATCGACTTTGATCATCAGGGCACGTCGAGTACGTGGGTGCGACGTGCACCAGTACCCAACTTGCAAATAAAGATTTGCGACGTGCTGAGCGTACGCGACGCCGGACCTGTGATGCTCAAAGCCAAACAAGCGCTACGCGATTCAATTGGTGATGCGCAAATCGTGGTGGGTGATTTGACTTGGGTCGATGTGTTTCCACCGGCGCTGTTTTTTGATTACGACTTAGTGTTGGTGCCGACCTCGATGTCGCGTATCGAATTAGCTAGCACCATGGATTTTGTTGGACGCTTTGCCACTGTGTTCAATGCCAGTCATGGCAAAGCCCCGCGTTTAGTGCTAGTCCCAAGTCGTTTGGTCGATGGCGAGGATTACCGCCATATGTTTAAGCAGGCAAATTTTCCTGTGCGCTTTTCGCTCTCAACGCCAGTGCCTTTTTCGACGCAAGCGCAAGAATCGTTTGGTAGTCAGTATTTATTTGATACCGATGATCTTTCGCTGCGCGATGGTTTTACCCGCTTGTGTGGCGAAATCGAGAGCGTGATGAAAGAAATCTTGCTTGAGCGCAGTAACGCGGTGAAAGTGTTGCAGCCACTGCGCTCGCAGGTGCGTACGGGTGGCGGGGCAAGTATTTTGGACCGCTATGTAGTGCAACGTGAAGCACGCTCGCCTGCACAACACGCTGCGGAAGCGGCGTTGCCTGCGAATACCACTGGGCTGATGCAGCGGTTCAAATCAAAACGTACTGCGGGTGCGCCTGTTGCGCCTGTCGCGAACAGCGCAAGTGATAGCAAGTGGTTTGGCTTTTTACGTCGTCAATCTTGATCGCCATTTGGTCACAAAAAAACCAAAGGTTAACTGATGAAACATTTCGATCCTGAAGCCGGTTGGTCTGATAGCAACGATGCGTCCCAGACCGCTGCAACCCCCGAGGGTCTGTCAAACACACAGAGCGCGACAGACTCGCCACGTGCCACGGTGGTCCACTTCAATCGTAATGGATCACCGTTGCATGTTGGCGAAGTACGCACAAGCGCACAACCGACGGCCGCGCGTACAACTGCAGACACTGGCTTAGATATCCCAGGCAATGCCGCCGCAGTCGGTGAATCGATTGATGCCGTGTTTGGTGCACTCAATGGATCAGAGGAAACGTCGGCTGCGATTGCTGAAGTTTCAGAAACGCTACGCTGTTTATCCGCCATCATGGGTGAAAAGCAGCGGTTAGAAAATGAATTAAGCACAGTCAATGCGCAACTCGCAGTGACGCGTCAAGCGCTCGAGCGTAATTTGGCTACTGCACAAGAGTGCGAACTCCGAGCGCTCGAGGCGCATACCCTACGCGTCGAGTTGGTTCGTGAGCTTGCCGCCAGTTTGACGACTCATCAAAGTCGGGTGCGCACATGAACGCGCGTCAGCAAGGCTCGAATGTCGCGCTTTGGATCGTGTTAGCCCATTGGTATGGCTTGGCAATGGTGATTGGTTTTGAGTGCATCCAGCAAAATAGCGCTGCTTGGCTTGGCCGCTTACCCTGGAACTCTTGGGGTCGTGAGGTCGCTGAAATTTATTTGGGCCAATCCTTGTCTGCCGGGGCGCTGTTGCTGTTGGTGTTCTTTTCTCTTTTATTGGTCAGCTTGTTGGTATTGGTTTACGACTTAGCGACCATGCGTGTGTTACGTGTGGGTCTGCGAGACCACACGATATCCTCGCCATCGATGCGTGACTTGATGGGGGAATCGCCCTTGCAACAACCGTTGCAGCCAGCGTTGCAACCGCCCATGTTTGCGCACGATATTCCTGTGTTGCAAGACCCAGTACAGCCGCAGCGACCGAGTGCGGAGTGTGCACCTAACCCGATACCTGAAGCGCCCAAGCAGGTGAAGCGTCCGTCGCGTCACCTCATGTCGCATCGACCTGAGCTTGCGCCAATGGTGGAACGATTGCGTCACCAGCTAAATATGCGCAAAGTCAGTGGTTAATTGAGCGATTTAGTCGCTGAATGACGTTTCTCATCGCATTGTTCAATGCGATGATCATTGCCTCACTCATTGCACCTTGTTGGATACGCGCGCTGCCATGCGAATTGGCATTGACCTTGGTGGCACAAAAATAGAAGTCGCTGTGCTGGATGCACAAGGCGAGGTTGTGTATCGCCATCGCCAACCCACACCTGCAGGTGATTACCGCGCAACCATCAAACAGGTCGTCGCTCTGATTGATGCAGCCGAATCCCATTTGGGTGTCCGTTGTTCAGTCGGCGTTGCCACGCCTGGTTCACTTTCTCTTGTGACGGGACGACTGCGTAACTCCAATTCAATCTGCCTCAACGATCAACCGATTCAGCAAGATCTTTCGTATGCTTTAGATGGACGTGAGGTACGGATCGCTAACGATGCCAATTGCTTTGCGTTGTCCGAGGCCAGTGATGGCGCGGGGCAGTCTGCACAGAGTGTGTTTGGTGTCATCTTAGGAACAGGCGTTGGTGGTGGCATGGTGCTGAATAAACAGCTTGTGACTGGTGCAAATGCCATCGCAGGTGAGTGGGGCCACAACCCCTTGCCTTGGATGACAGCGGATGAATTTCCTGGGCGACGTTGTTATTGTGGACGTGACGGATGCATCGAGACGTTTTTGTCTGGCCCTGCGTTTGAGTTTGATCACACACACCAGACCCAGCAAAAAATTTCTCCTGCAAAAATTATTGCTTCAGCGGCTCATGGTGATCCGGATTGTTTGGCCTCATATCGACGCTATACGCATCGTCTTGCTCGGGCCTTGGCGCATGTGATTAACCTGATTGATCCTGATGTGATTGTGCTTGGTGGTGGGATGTCGAATATACCCACGCTAAGCAAGGATGTTTCCATGCTGTGGGATCAATGGATTTTTTCAGATCATGTAAATACGAAGTTGCGCGTCAATGCACATGGTGATTCAAGCGGCGTGCGCGGGGCTGCGTGGTTATGGCCTTAGTGTTACTTGTTTTTCAAAAAATATACTATTGTCTTATTTAACAAAACCTGTCAATCGGCTGACTGGTTGGGGGATATCATTCATGTAGTAAAAATTGATGTTGAATCAAAACCAGTACCAATGTAACCCAGCATTCATCTTTCTCAGTAACAACACAGCGCAGTCATCTCCGTCGTAGCTAAGGTCAAGTAGTGCCCCTTTCAGTTTCTGTTCTCTCGCATGATGAATCAATTCATCTGCAAGTGAATCGCTTGGGAGTGTGTATGGTTGAAGAAACGCTCACGATTGTTGTGGATCGGGACATTGAGGACTTGATTCCGAACTTCATGCGTAATCGTCAACGCGAAGTGGAGGCGCTACTCAATGCATACGCGCAATCTGACTTAAGCCAGTTGCAGCAAATCAGTCACCGCATGCGCGGTGTTGGTGAATCGTATGGATTTACAACCATCTCGTTATTGGGCAAAGACATTGAGGAGGCGGCCAAGCGAGGTAATCTCGATGTCATTGAAGCCTTACTGCATCGCTACGCTGAATTTCTTTCTAAAGTCCGCGTGGTTTACCACTAAGTCACGTTGATTTGGCTTCAATGCTTTGCCAAATATCATTGAGCTGTTTCGCCAAAGAAACTGGTGCAAATGGCTTATGAATCACGCCCGCAGCGCCGATGTGAGCGAGTAAATTACTTTCCTCGGTGCTTGCTTTTGCGGTGATAAAAACAACAGGAACCTGGCTGAGATCGTGTTCTGCCCGTATGGCTTGCATCAGACTGGGTCCATCCAAGCCGGGAATCATCCAATCAAGCAGAATTAAATCGGGCTGAAATGTGCGGATTCCCTGTATGGCACGAAACGGATCCGATTCTGTTTCAACCGTAAAGTGACCAATGCGTTCGAGAGAAATTTTGACTAATGCGCGGATGTCTTGATCATCCTCGACGTAGTACACACGCTGTAATTTGCGTTCACGCATGTTCAAGTACCCCTGAAATAGGCAGTTGAAACCAAAAGATAGAACCACCGTTAGGCCGATCACGAAACCCGATCTGTCCGCTCATGAGTTCGATCATGCCTTTGCAAATCGCCAACCCCAGACCCGTGCCGCTGCGTAAACGGGTCGCTGTTGCATCGGCCTGTGCAAATCGACTAAAAATGCGATGGCGAAAATTCATGGGAACTCCCGGGCCGCGGTCACTGACCATGACTGTTGCCATTTGCCCTTGTTGCGAGAGTGTGACTTGAACGATCTCTCCGGGTGGTGAAAACTTTGCTGCATTCGACAGCAGATTGGTCATGATCTGGAGCAAGTGTTTTCGATCGGCCTTAACCAACAGATTGGGCATGGACTCTTCTGGACATAATTGCACATCAAATCTTTCAGCAAAACTTTGATTCAATGCGATCGACTCGATGATCAACTCATCAAGAAAAAATTCTTCTTGATCTAATGCAAACGTACCGGACTGAATTTTTTCGATGTCGAGTAAATCATTAATTAAATCGAGTAGGCGAACACCGTTACGCTCAGCAACTGCAGTGAGTTCGGCTAATTCTGGCTGAAGTTCGCCTGCAAATCCTGAGTTGATTAACTGTAATGATCCAATGATCGAGGTCAATGGCGTACGCAATTCGTGCGAGAGAGTCGCCGTAAACTCGCGCTTGATTCTTTCAGAGGCGAGTTCTTCGGTGACATTGCGTCCTTGAGCGATGACGGAAATACACTCGCCGTCTGGGCCAATCAGCGGGGTAATTGTCCATTCGCAAATTACATTTGTACCATCGCTACGCGGCGTTTCGAGCCTGAGTCCGGCAATTGCTTGGTGATGCAGCACCAGAAAATTCCAGCGTCGAACCATCTCCTCGTGTAGCGCCGGATGCGCCAGTATCTCGATATTGTTTCCGGCCGTACGCACTTCATCTAAATCAAGATCAAGGAGTTTTTTTGCTTCACTATTCATGAACTCAATTTGTCCTTGCGCAGAAATTTCGAGCACGGCGATAGGCGCCCGTTCTGCAAATAAGGTCAATTTTCTACCAGAGGTTTCGATTTGCCGTTGCGCCTCGCTTAACTCAGACAGCTGTCTTTCTAATCGATTGTTTAGGTGCGTGTAATCTTCATTGATGCGTCCAAAATCTAGACGCAAATGATAGCCTTGGATAAAGAGTTGATTGAGTCGGTAGGCAATACCAATGTGGATAGAGAGCAGAATCGGAATGATGAGTGACAACTCAAAATTTAATTTTCCACCCATGATGACCAGCATGATGCAAAACGGCAAAATAACCGTGAGCGCAAACAGCCCGTAGAGCCACCACACGGCAGATAGCAAAGGCAATCCACCAGAAACTACGCCGATCAACACAAACAAGAGAAAGAGTTGATGCGAGCTATTGAGTTGCGGAAAGAAAATAACTCCCGAGATCCCCCAGCACAGGCCGCTGGCGAGCGTGCCAAGCACATAAGTTCTTAACCAATAATCAGGCGACTTACTGGTGCGTTTAGCGAGGAGATAGGCGCGCGTTAAGTACAGCCTAGCGCAACTGATGATGGTATGACAGGCGAGCCAAACGAGGACGGCGATCTCTCGTGTGACGTCGTAAATCTCGATTGAGATAATGACGCCAATAAACAAAGTCATGCCAACCCCAATGGGGTTGTAACGAAATAAGTGATCTAGCTGATCATTGAGCGCACCATTGGCATCGGAACTCGTTCGATGAAAGGAGGATTCTTCAACGCCGTCAGGTAAAAAAAAAGAAGAATTTCGTGACATCGATTGGTCCGAAAATTTCGTGGAACCAATTATAGGTATGACGGTGCTAAAAGGTGCGTGTATTACGTATAACGCCTACAGCAATTCCTTCGATCGAAAAATCTTCGGTTTTTAGATCAATATCAATAGGTAAGAAATCTGGGTTTTCTGCGACAAGCTGGATGGTATGACCGCGTCGACGTAGCCGCTTCACGGTCACTTCTTCGCCGAGACGGGCAACGATAATTTGACCGGTGCGTGCCTCTTCGGTGCGATGTACGGCAAGTAAATCGCCATCAAGAATGCCAACATCTTGCATCGATAGTCCGCGCACTTTTAGTAAGTAATCCGCGCGAGGGGTGAACATGTTGGGATCGACTTGATAGCGAGCTTGCACGTGCGCTTCGGCCAAGATGGGCGAGCCTGCAGCCACACGACCAATCACTGGTAATTCAAGCAAACGCGCACCCCGGGCGCCGATTTTTGTGTCTTTGACACGAATACCGCGCGAGGCGCCCGAGAGAATTTCAATGACGCCTTTTTTCTCAAGCGCACGCAAATGCTGCTCAGCGGCGTTGACTGATCGAAAACCCATGGAGCGAGCAATCTCGGCGCGCGTTGGAGGAAAACCGGAAACTTCGGTCAGTTCACGCACAAGACGCAGAATTTCGCCTTGTCGTTCGGTGAGTTCATCCATGTTGGACTCCGCTAGGGTATGGCTCAGGGCTGGAATAAAGGGGTGGGGAAGGTCTATTAGAACGGTACTGTGATCTCATCCAGTGATTTTATATTCAGTATCCGGGTAGCGCAAGTCGTTGTGAGCGGAACTCGCCTTTTTTGCCCGCTGGCGCAGAGCGTTGAACCCGAGCGGTTACAATCGAGCGCTAAGGAGTGCATGGATTGATTATTCGTTCGTTGCTTGATACCGATCTGTACAAATTCACCATGATGCAGGCGGTGCTGCATCATTTTCCGGGTGCGCAGGTCGAGTATAAATTTCGCTGTCGTAACGAAGGCGTGGATTTGGTGCCCGATCTGGCCGAGATTCGTGCCGCGATCGCCGACCTATGCACCCTAGGCTTTAACGAGTCCGAACTCGCTTACTTACGCTCATTGCGTTTCATCAAGTCTGATTTTGTCGACTTTCTTGGTCTATTCCGCTTCAACGGAAAATTTATCGATGTTCAACCCGACCCACAACAGTCCGGCGGCATCGATATCACCATTCGTGGGCCATGGTTGCACACCATTTTGTTTGAAATTCCAGTGCTGGCGATTGTCTCGGAAATTTATTTTCGTCGAACGCAGTCGAGCGCCAGCTTAGAGGAAGGTCGCCGCCGACTACGCAAAAAAATTTCTTTACTCGGTACCGTCGAGCCGGCGCTTGATTTTAAGATTTCAGATTTCGGTACGCGCCGTCGCTATTCGCTGGGATGGCATGAAGAAGTGGTGCAAACGTTACGCGAGCAGGTGCCGCATTCGTTTGCCGGCACATCGAATGTGTGGTTAGCGATGCGTAATTCGCTCACGCCGCTGGGTACGTTGGGTCACGAATACATGCAGGCCTGCCAAGCCTTGGGACCACGGTTACGCGATTCGCAAGTCTTTGCCTTTGAAATGTGGGCAAAAGAGTATCGCGGTGATCTCGGGATTGCGATTTCAGATACGTACGGCGTGGATGCTTTCTTACGTGATTTTGATGTGTACTTCTGCAAACTGTTTGATGGTGCGCGGCATGATTCTGGTGATCCGTTTGCTTGGGGTGAAAAAATGATTCGTCACTATCAACGACATCGTGTTGATCCACGCACCAAGTCGCTGATTTTTTCTGACCAACTTTCTTTTCCGTTGGCCATTGAAATTGCGCGTCGTTTTCATGGCCGTGTTCGCACCGCGTTTGGTGTGGGAACCAACCTGACCAACGATCTGGGCTTTGCGCCTCTGCAGATCGTGATCAAGATGGTGCAATGTAATGGTCAACCGGTGGCGAAGTTATCGGATGAGCCAGGTAAAACCATGGCCAATGATGCGGGGTACTTGAGTTATCTGCGACAAGTGTTTGGCATTGATGCCAATACGCGCTGATTTTTAATGTCACAGACCTCGCAAGATCGGCCCGCGTTACGGCGTACCGCACTGGGCGTCTTGGCGTGTTGTTTTTTGCTGAATATGTTCGGTCGCGGCATGGGCGACACCTACATTGTTTTCTTATTGCCGATTGAACGCGAGTTTGGTTGGTCACGTTCTGAATTAACCGGCGTGTATGCCACGTATTTGTTGGTGGGAGGATTGATCGCGCCGTTGGTTGGCACCTTGTTTGACCGACTTGGACCGCGTTGGGTGTATGTCTCTGGGTTGAGCTTTCTTGGTTCCGCTTGTTTGTTGGCTAGCCACTTAAGCGCACTTTGGCAGTTTTATCTCTATGTGGGCGTGGTGGTGGGATTTGGCGTTGCACTGACCGGCATGGTGCCGGCATCGGGTTTACTTACACGTTGGTACCGAGATCGTTTGTCAACGGCGATTGGGATTGCATTTTCGGCAGTCGGGATGGGCGCACTCATCTTTGTTCCACTCGCGCAGCATCTGGTATCGATGATGGACTGGCGTGGCACCTATCAACTCCTTGGATTCGGTTTACTTAGTGTTGCGCTGATCAGTGCGCTGGTGGTGCCGTGGAAGCGTTTTGCACTCGGACATCCAGCGTATCGGGGTGAGTCACGCACGCAAAAAGAGGGACATGGTTGGACGCTGCGTGGCGCCATGAAAACGCGCATCTATTGGGCGCTAGCGCAAGTGTTCGCCCTAACTTCGGTGGCGATGTACACAGTCACCGTACAAACGGTTGTGTATTTTATTGACTCTGGCTTTACGCCCATCACGGCCGCTTCGGCATTTGGCATCATCGGCATGCTGTCGGTATGTAGCGTGGCGATGAGCGGATTTTTATCGGAGCGCTTTGGTTTTCGTCAGACCGTCACGGCGAGTTTTATTGGTAGTGCCACAGGTATCTTTGTGTTGTTCGCGATTTCTTATCAGCCTTGGTTTGCTTTGCTGGTGTTGTACGTGATTGTGTTTGGTTTTTGCCAAGGCATGCGTGGCCCGATTGTTTCTTCAATCGTCACACGCCATTTTTCTGGTCCACGTGTCGCAACTATTTTTGGCACGATCTACGCATACAACGCGCTGGGTGCCGCCTTCGGTTCGTTGATGGGCGGCGTATTGCATGACTACACCGGTGGTTATCGAACCGGTTTTATTTTTGCGCTGTGTATGATGGGCTTGGCCGTGATGCCCTTTTGGACGGTGCCTGCGCTACGAAATTTTCGTTAAGCGCTACCAGACCAACCACT
>CANIIA010000011.1 GCA_947467435.1 Betaproteobacteria bacterium | reverse complement strand
TAAAATTAAACGACCCCACTCGACGCTTTACAGTATCAGCCCCTGGTCACAAAGTGTCGGGTTAAACGACACCATCAGGGCAGGGCCTGAGGTTGGGTCATGTGAATTAACCTGTGGGCATCATTGTTGATGCCTCATCCGACGAGGCCTTGATGTGGTCTGGGTGCTCAAACCCAGCAGGCCCTGATCTCAAGCCTGGCTGTAGAACCAAACAAAAGTAGTATAGTTTTTAGTGTGCTACTTTTTGTTCAACGACTACTTGCGCACTAGCGGCTAAGTCGTTCAGTTCTAAGCACAAAATTGGTGGGTGATAGTGGGTTCGAACCACTGACCCCTGCCGTGTGAAGGCAGTGCTCTACCGCTGAGCTAATCACCCGTACTTGATCAATACAGCCCCAGATTTTACGCGGGGCTGCGTTCTACGGTCAAATTGTTTTGCGGTGCAGAAGCGCTGGCTTGCGCGATCGATTGCATCGCTTGTTCTGGGTTAGCGCTGGTTTGCATGAGGCTAATCGCCAAGCGGCTCAGCATTCGTTCTCGCTCTGCTGGTGGTGTGCGATCAATCGCGTCAGCAAAGGCGTCGTAGAGACGATCTCGGGCTAATTCGTTCATTTGGTTTGCGCTTTGTTTTGTGGTCGGCGTAGTTGCATTGAGATTGGGGTTTAAGGCAGACGTGATTGCCTCGCTCGCTTTAGTTGTTTCAATCCCATCAAAGCACGCAAGAACGTGGCCGTCGGGGCGAAAAACGTAGGTGGCTTGCTGATTGACGCCATAGCGTTCAAATAGCATGGCGTGTTGATTCGCCGCGATCGTTTGGGCGTACACATTGATGTGTGCAGGTGGTTGCCAATCGCTCGGCTGTTGCTCACAACCAAACCAAATCACACTAAATTGACCTTGTAGTTTTTCGGTGAAGAACCCGTTGTTTGTCGTTGCATCGGGCGCCACCGCGCCTGGTAACGGGCCGGTGTGCTGACTCATTTGTGTGTTGTTCAATGGCGATTGCGTGTAATGCGTTCCAACGCTCAATCGTCCCGTATTGACCCAAGCGCGTGCCCATATGTGGTGTTGCGCTAAATCCAAAATGGCGTCGCGACACAGACGCTGTCCATCTGTTTCGGGTCCAATGAAAATAGCACTGCGTGAGGCAAGTTCAACGTTTTCGCGGGCCGCAGCGTGTCGCTCGGTGTGATACGTTTCTAACAGCGTATCGTTCGCTTTTCCTTGCAGTACCAGCGCTAATTTCCAACCGAGGTTGTTGGCATCTTGAATGGCGCGGTTACCGCCGCGCGCTCCAAAAGGTGAGTGTTGCGCTGAGGCATCCCCAAGAAAAAATACACGCCCATAGCGCATGCGCTCGAGATAGCGTTTGCGAAAACGCCAAGGCCCCACCCATACGAGTTCAAATGGCGTGTCGGGTAAAAGTTTTTTTAAGCGTTCAATAGCACGCTCGGGTGTCGCTTCTTGATCAGGATCTTGGTAATGACTAATTTGCCAATCGGTGCGCCAAATGCCATCCGCCATTTGGTGGTACCAAATAGCGCCACCATCATTCAGTGGGTTATCTAGATAAGCTTTGCGCACGGCTTGCATGGTTGGTTGCATGCGCACGTCGGCAATACACCAGTAATCTTCAAACAAGCTGGATTCAGCATCCCGCGCGCCAATATGCTCTCGAACCACGCTATGCGCGCCATCGGCACCAATGAGGTATTGCGCCTTGAGTGAATACGCGCCTTCTGGCGTGGTGACTTCAATGTGCACGTGATCGGTGTGTTGTGTAGCGCTAGTGAGACGGTTTTTCCAGCGTAAGTCGATATTCGTTTGTTGTGCAATCGATTCGACTAAATATTGTTCGACATAAAATTGTTGCAAGTTAATAAATGCTGGAAACTTGGCGCCGCGTTCAGGCTGCAAATCAAAGCGATACAAATGCATCTCACCGCGATAGACATCGCCTTCATTCCAGGTGATTCCTTTGGCGCGAATGCGTTCGGCCACGCCAAATCGGTCCAATATTTCAAGACTGCGTTGTGCGTAGCAGATGCCGCGCGATGACAATCCGGCCGCGCCGACGGTGTCATCTTCATCGAGTACAACGACGGGGATGTTGTGCGTGGCAAGTTCAAGCGCTGCCGTGAGCCCGCCCAGCCCACCACCGGCAATCACCACCGGATAAAGTGGGGGGGCGGTACCCGTGAGTTCGGGGGGCGAGCGGTAGGGGTACACCGGTAGCGTGTATCCAGGCATCGCGTTGGGCTGAAATCGAGTGGTCGTCATCGCATCTTGCGTTGGGGGCAAAGAAGACATGCTATCAAAGCTCGGCCTCAAATCGGTGGATGAGCAACGTACAATAGCGCCCTTTGAGTTCTAGGTTTCCGCATGATTCGCACTCGCTTTGCACCAAGTCCGACAGGGTTTTTGCATATCGGTGGTGCCCGTACGGCGCTTTTTTCGTGGGCCTTTGCTCGCCGTCATGGTGGCCAGTTTATTTTGCGCATCGAAGACACTGATCTCGAGCGTTCTACGCAAGCTTCAGTGGATGCCATTTTAGATTCGATGCGTTGGTTGGGTATCGATTGGGACGAGGGGCCGGCATTTCAAATGCAGCGTTTGCCGCGTTATCGGGCAGTTGCTGATCAGTTGATTGCTGGAGGGCACGCGTACCCGTGTTGGGCCAGTCGAGAAGAGCTCGACACCATGCGAGAAACACAACGCGCCAAGGGCGAAAAACCACGCTACGACGGTCGTTGGCGCCCCGAGCGCGCAATGGCAGACGGACGCGTCGCGCCATCCGATCGTGCACCGGTCATTCGTTTTCGTACGCCGGACCACGGCACGGTGGGATGGAATGATTTAGTCAAAGGCCCAATCGAGTTTCCTAACGCCGAGCTGGATGATCTCGTCATCTTGCGTGCCGATGGTGTACCCACGTATAACTTTGGCGTTGTTGTTGATGATTTGGATATGCAGATGACGCACGTGATTCGTGGCGATGATCATGTGAATAACACACCGCGCCAAATCCATATTTTTAATGCGCTCGGTGCAGCCTTACCGTTGTTTGGTCATGTACCGATGATTCTCGGTGCTGATGGAGAGCGTTTGTCTAAGCGTCACGGTGCGGTGAGCGTTACGCAGTATCGCGATGAGGGCTATTTACCAGAGGCATTAAATAATTATTTGGCGCGCCTAGGCTGGTCGCATGGAGATGAAGAAGTATTTTCAATGGCGCAATTCATTGAATGGTTTGACTTGCAACACGTGTCACGGTCTCCAGCGCGTTTTGATACTGAAAAATTAGACTGGTTGAATCAGCATTACATCCAACGGGCAGACGACACACGTTTGGCTCACTTGGTTGCGCCATTACTTTTGGCGATGCAAATCGACAGCGCTGCGGGCCCCAAGTTGAGCGCCGTGGTTGCGCTACTAAAAGACCGCGCAACGACGATTCAACATTTAGCGCAAGCAGCGACGTTGTTTTATGTTGAACCCTCGATGGATCAGCAGCAGCGTGTAACGCATCTCAATCAAACGGTGCGTCCTGCGTTGCTTGCGCTACGCACCGAGCTTGCTGCCCTGGCGCATTGGGATCGAGCCACATTAAGCGCTGCCATCAAGAAGGTGTTGGCAGAAACCAAGTTAAAAATGCCGCAGCTAGCGATGCCGTTACGCGTGTTGCTCACGGGTCGAGAGCAAACACCTGCCATTGATGCGGTGCTTGAACTACTTGGGCGTGATGTCGTGCTGTCGAGACTCGATCGCGCGCTCGCAGAGGTTATTTCTTCTTAGCCGGGTGCGTATTTGGTTTTAATTGCAGAAAAGACCGGACCTGTATATACTCCTGCCCCTTGCGTGGGGGGTATAGCTCAGCTGGGAGAGCGCTTGCATGGCATGCAAGAGGTCACCGGTTCGATCCCGGTTACCTCCACCACCGATTTGCAACAGTTTCATTGTTTGCGAGTCCCCTTCGTCTAGAGGCCTAGGACATCACCCTTTCACGGTGAGTACGCGGGTTCGAATCCCGCAGGGGACGCCACGACTTGATTCGCAGTGGCTTTTCATAGACTATGGTTCATGTGATCCCTGAGGGCAACCGCAACGGTTGGTCTGCGCATGAACCTTAAAAAAAAACCTGATGCAGAACAAGACCACAGTGGTGGTGCTTATTTGCGCAGCACACGATTGATTCGAGCCATTTATTTGTCGCGCGTCGCCGCATTTGCTTACTGCGCCATCATCGTTGGTTTTACTGCGTACGAACGCGGTCGGGGTGGCTTGTTTTTGTGGTTGGGCTTGGTCTTTAGTTTTTTTGTCTATCCGCACGTGATCTATTGGCGTGCCATGCGTGCAGCCGAACCAGGTTCTGCTGAGGCACAGCATATTGTTTTTGATATTGCGTTGCTTGGATTTTGGGCTGGGCAAATCGGTTTTGCACTGTGGCCCTCATTTGGATTGTTGTCTGGTGCGTTGATGAACGCAGCCACCAATTTTGGTGCGGCAATGTTGATGCCAGCATTGGCATTGTTCTTTTTAACCGCCGGTGTCGTGAATACGTTATTTGCGGTGCCATTTCAGTTAGAAACTGGATTTTCGGTGATGGTGCTTTCCATCCTCGGTTGCTTGGGATACACGAGCTTAATTGGCGTCATCATGCATGCGCAGACGGCTCGCGTTGTGCGTGCCCGCGAAGACTTGCGTCGATCAGAGCAACGCTATCGCATGATCACCGAAAACGCTGGTGATTTAATTGCCATGCTCGATATCAATGGACGCTGGCGCTACACCAGCCCGTCGTGGAATCGGTTGTTGTTGGCAAAAGATTTATTGCCGGGCGGGGATGCAACCATCCACATGCATGCTGATGATGCCGTTGCGCTACGCGGCATGCTTCGTCGTCTTGCCGATGGAGAGGGGCGACTGGACATGCAAATTCGTTTGTATGCGGCAGACGGCATCGAGCGACGGTTGGAATGCGGTGTGCATCCAGTCGCGGACGGCTTACAGGGCCCGAGCTACGTGGTGTTAATCGGTCGTGAGATTTCCAATCAAAACAAAGAAGGGCGGGGGGTGGGCCCCCAGCCGGATGTGTTGGCCTTTGAAAACACAACCGAAGCGATATTGATTAGTGACGCGGGTGGATTGGTGGTGAGCGTGAACAAGTCGTTTACGCGTATCACTGGATTTAGCGCGGCAGATGTCGTCGGTAAACTCGAATCACGGATTCGCCTTGCAGTTCAACCGCCGGCGTTTTATGCGCATATCGATGCGGAAGTGGCGCGTGTTGGTCATTGGGCTGGCGCCGCCTGGGCGCGTCGCAAAGATGGATCGCTCTACCGCGAATGGCGCACGGTCAGCGCTGTGCGCGATGAAGCTGGTGTGTTGGTTTATACCGTGTCCGTCTTTTTTGAAATGGAATCAGACCAACGCGCTGCGTGATGCGTCGTGTCATGCGCTTGGTGCTCTGATGCACCGCAGCGAAATCGGTTGGTTCACAACCACGCGAAGCTTGTTCTACCGGATTGTTTGCATCGCTATGCGTGCAGGGTAAACTGCGTTGATCCGTTGTGATGATAGGCACAACGATTTCAAAATAAAATGATCTGCCTAGGAGGCGTGTTGCAGCCCACCGATATTCGCAAACCAGATTACTTTCATAAAGTTGTCGATTGCCAGTGGGCTTGTCCAGCTCACACCCCTGTACCTGAATACATTCGTTTGATTGCCGCTGGGCGCTACTCCGATGCGTACTTGGTGAATTGGCAGTCGAATGTGTTTCCCGGCATTTTAGGTCGCACCTGCGATCGTCCTTGCGAGCCTGCTTGTCGACGAGGCCGCGTTGAAGAAAAAAATGCCGCCACGCCAGAACCCGTGGCAATTTGCCGTTTAAAGCGCGTCGCAGCAGATAACAAAACGCAAGCGGCTGTTCGTGCGGGTATGCCTAAAGCCGCACAGAAGAAAAACGGCAAACGGATTGCATGTATTGGGGCCGGTCCTGCTTCGTTAACCGTTGCGCGCGATTTAGCACCGTTGGGTTATTCGGTCACGGTCTTTGATGCAGATCCCAAGGCAGGTGGGTTTATGCGCACGCAAGTGCCGCGTTTTCGCTTACCCGAAGAGGTGATCGATGAAGAGGTCGGTTACATCCTCGATTTGGGTGTGGAATTTATTGGTGGCAAACGAATTGAATCGATGCAAGCAGTGCTTGCTGACGGTTGGGATGCGGTGTTTGTTGGTACGGGTGCACCACGCGGACGCGATTTAGTGTTGCCTGGTCGTCAAGAAGCCGCCAAGCATATTCATATCGGCATTGATTGGCTGTCCTCCGTGTCGTTTGGACACATCAATCAAGTTGGACGACGCGTGATTGTGTTAGGTGGCGGCAACACGGCGATGGATTGTTGTCGGTCGGCCAAACGTCTGGGCGGTGAGGACGTCAAAGTGATTGTGCGTTCTGGCTACGAAGAAATGAAAGCCAGCCCTTGGGAAAAAGAAGATGCGGTGCACGAGGGCATTCCCATCTTAAATTTTATGGTGCCCGTCTCTTTTGAGCACACCAATGGTCAGCTGACCGGTATGTTCTTTGAAAAAGTCAGCGCCGAATTTGATGCAAAAGGTAAGCGTCGTTTAGTACCAACAGGCGAGCCGCATGTCTTCGTCGAGTGCGATGACGTGTTGATTGCCGTCGGACAAGAAAACGCCTTTCCGTGGATCGAGCCTGCGGCTGGGATTGAATTTGATCAATGGGGCATGCCGGTGGTCGATCAAGTCACGCATCAATCGACCGTCAAGAATGTCTTCTTTGGTGGTGACGCCGCATTTGGACCTAAAAACATTATTTGGGCGGTTGCACATGGTCACGAAGCAGCGGTGTCGATCGATAAGTTTTTAAGCGGAGAAAATATCGCTGATCGTCCGAGCCCGCTCACCAATTTGATCTCCCAAAAAATGGGTATCCATGAGTGGAGTTATGACAACGACATCACCGCGGATGCGCGTAACAAAGTACCTTGGGCTGCAGCCGAAAAAACACTAAAGAGCATCAAGGTTGAAGTGGAGCTGGGTTTTGACCCCAGCACCGGATTTAAAGAGGCGCAGCGCTGCTTAAATTGTGATGTGCAAACGGTCTTTACGACCGAAGCCTGTATTGAGTGCGATGCCTGTGTCGACATTTGTCCGATGGATTGCATTACCTTTACCGCAAATGGTGAAGAAGCTGATTTGCGCCAGCGTTTACATGCCCCAGCGTTACGTACTGATCAAGACCTGTATGTGTCGACCGATTTAAAAACTGGTCGCGTGATGGTCAAGGACGAAGACGTCTGTCTGCACTGTGGTTTGTGTGCAGAACGTTGTCCGACCGGCGCTTGGGATATGCAGAAATTTTTATTGCAAATGACGCATGCGGGTCCGCAGTGTCGTGATGGCGGTAAAGATCAACACAGGAAGGCTGCGTGATGGCTGGAGCAAAACCAATTGAGGCGGTCAACGATTTTGTCATTAAGTTTGCCAACGTGAATGGTTCGGGCTCGGCCTCTGCCAATGAACTGTTTGCTCGTTCGATCTTACGCATGGGTGTGCCGGTCAGTCCTCGCAATATTTTTCCGTCAAATATTCAAGGCCTGCCCACTTGGTATGAAGTGCGTGTGAGTGAGCAAGGTTGGCTTGGTCGGCGTGGGGGCATCGATATGATGGTAGCGATGAATCCGCAAACTTGGGCGAACGATGTCAAAGAAATCGAGCCCGGTGGATATTTGTTCTACGACAACACCAAGCCCATGCCGGCGTCGAAGTTTCGTGATGACATTACGATCATCGGTATGCCACTCACTGAAATATGCAACAACAATTACACCGACCCCCGCCAGCGCCAGTTATTTAAGAACATTATTTACTTAGGTGCGCTGTCTGTTTTGCTCGAAATTGATCCAGCGGCCATTGAGAAATTATTTAGCGAGCAATACAAAGGCAAAGAAAAGCTACTCGCTTCCAACGTGCAAGCCTTAGCGCTCGGTCGAGATTACGCAACAGCGCATCTACCGCATCCCTTGGGCATACGTGTGCGTAAGGCCAACAATGTCGGCGATAAGATTTTTACGGATGGGAATAGTGCTGCTGCACTAGGGATGGTCTACGGTGGTGCATCCGTATGTGCTTGGTATCCCATCACACCATCATCATCTGTGGCCGAGGCTTTTCAGAGTTACTGCGCCAAGCTGCGTGTCGAGACGGATTCAGGCAAACACAAATACGCCATCGTGCAAGGCGAGGATGAGCTCGCCTCCGTTGGTATTGTGGTGGGCGCAGGCTGGAATGGTGCGCGTGCATTTACCGCAACCTCTGGTCCTGGCGTGTCATTGATGACGGAATTTATTGGGTTAGCTTACTTCGCGGAAATCCCAATGACCATTATCAATGTCCAACGCGGTGGGCCTTCCACCGGAATGCCCACCCGGACGCAACAAGCCGATGTCATTGCGTGTGCTTATGCGTCGCACGGCGATACGAAACATGTGCTGTTGTTTCCAGAAGATCCAACCGAATGTTTTATTCATTCGGCTGCGGCGCTCGATTTGGCTGATCGCTTGCAAACGCCGGTGTTTGTGATGACTGATCTAGATATCGGTATGAATCAACGGTTGTGCGCGCCGTTTGAGTGGGATGACAAGTATGCGTACGACCGCGGCAAAATCATGACGCGCGAGATGCTCGATGCGGGAACCGATTTTGGACGCTACTTGGATGTGGATGGCGACGGGATTCCGTATCGCACCTATCCGGGCACGCATGCCACTAAGGGCGGGTATTTCACGCGAGGCACAACAAAAAATGCGTATGCCATGTACTCCGAAGCGGGACCAGATTATGTGTACAACGTCCAGCGGCTATTACGCAAATTTGAAACCGCTAAAAACTTGGTGCCGCAGCCGATCGTGCATCAGGCTAAACAGAAAACTTCGTTTGGCGTGATTTATTACGGCTCGACCAGTCCCGCGATGCAAGAAGCGTTGGTGACCTTAGAAGCACAAGGGATTCATGTCGATGCGATGCGCTTGCAGGCGTTTCCGTTTCCGGAAAGTGTGTCTGAATTTATTGCCGACCACAGCCAGTGCTTTGTCATTGAGCAAAATCGAGATGCACAATTACGTTCCATGATCGTCAATGAGTTGCAAGTTGATCCAGCACGAGTGATGCCGATTTTGCATTTTGATGGTACCCCCATCACTGCGCGTTTTATTACCCATGAAGTTGCTGAGCAAGTACGACTGATGAAGGTGACGCCGATCAAAAAGGGTAAAGTCGCCTGACTAATTATCGTTGATTGCCGTTATCGCTAATGCATACGAGTGAACGAATCTAATGACCTATCTCGCTAAACCGAAGCTCCATCATCCAACGTTGCCGACCAATACGTTGGGCTACACCCGTCGAGACTACGAAGGAAAAATCTCAACGCTGTGCGCGGGTTGTGGGCATGACTCGATTTCTGCCGCCATTATTCAGGCATGTTGGGAAATGGATATTGAGCCGCATCGTGTGGCGAAACTCTCTGGCATTGGCTGTAGTTCCAAAACACCGGATTATTTTTTAGGAAATTCGCACGGATTTAATACGGTACATGGACGCATGCCCTCCGTACTGACGGGTGCAAATTTAGCGAATCGCGATTTGTTGTATTTAGGGGTTTCAGGCGATGGTGACTCGGCTTCGATTGGTTTGGGTCAGTTTGCTCATGTGATGCGTCGTGGTGTCAACATGGTGTACATCCTAGAAAACAACGGGGTGTATGGGTTAACCAAAGGTCAATTCTCTGCCACCGCCGATCAAGGATCTAAATCGAAGCGCGGTGTAGTGAATTCGGATGCGCCTGTCGACACCGTATCATTGGCCTTGATCATGGGCGCGAGTTTTGTCGCACGTGGTTTTTCAGGCGACAAAAAACAATTAGTGCCGTTGATCAAAGCAGCGATTGCGCATCAAGGCGCTGCGTTTATCGACGTGATCAGTCCGTGCGTTGCCTTTAATAATCATGCCGGAAGCACTAAGAGCTACGATTACGTACGTGCCCATAACGAAGCGGTCAATCGCATCGACTTTATTACAACGCGTGATCCCATTACGGTGGATTATCCCGAAGGTGAAGTGGTGACGGTCACTCAGCACGATGGCACGGTTTTGCGCTTAAAAAAGGTCAATGCCGATTACGACGCCACCGATAAAATTGGTGCAATGAACTTTATCCAACAGCATCAAGCGCAAGGTGAGGTGGTGACTGGCTTGTTGTATGTCAACGAATCCTCAGCCGATATGCACACGCATCTCAATACTGTTGATACGCCGCTGAATCAATTAAATGCCACACAACTGTGTCCGGGGTCTCAGGCCTTAGCGCGTGTAAACGCTGCGCTACGCTAAGTGTTTTAGGCGAAGCGAGGCGTGGTGTGCAGAACGATTATCTGATCGTTCTTCTCAATTTTCGGAGTGACGATGCGTAGCCAACGACCTTTGTTGCGATCGGTGTTCGTGGCGGTTCTTTTGTTCGGCTGCGTGTTACAAGCCTTTGCGCAAAGTTGGCCGAACAAACCTGTGCGGATGATTGTGCCGTTTCCGCCGGGACAAGCCACCGACATTGTGGCCCGTTTATTGGCGGAGTCACTCAGTCGACAGTGGGGACAATCCGTGGTGGTCGATAATCGCGGTGGCGGTGGTGGCATTCCAGGCATGCTTGCAGGACGCGATGTCGCGCCCGATGGTTACACGCTGACCTTTGGTACGAGCGGCACGATCGGTGCTAATCCGGGCTTATACAACAAGCTACCGTACGATCCCGTTCGTGATTTTTCGATGGTCGGTGGTGTATTTATTGTGCCGCTGATGTGGGTTGCACATCCGAGTGTTCCGTATCTGAACTTACGCGAGATGTTGGAGGCGGCAAAAAAATCCCCCGCGAGTTTGAATTGGGCGTACGCAGGTACGGGTACTTCACAACACCTGACTGGAGAGTTGTTTCAGCTGCGTGCTGGTGTGACGCTCACCGGTGTACCTTACAAAGGCAGTGGCCCTGCCATGCAGGATTTATTGGGTGGTCAAATTGGCCTGATGGTGGATAGCTTAGCTTCTGCTCTACCGCATATCAGAGGCGGAAAAATTCGCCCCTTAGCAATGACCACATTGACGCGTGTGCCGCAGTTGCCGGATGTGCCCACCGTCGCTGAATCGGGCTTTCCGGGTTTTGAAGGAAACGGGTGGGGTGGCTTGGTCGTGCCGAGTGCAACGCCACGGGATCTGGTTGAGCGGATTGGAGCCGATGTACGTAAGTCGTTACACGATCCAAGCATGCAAGAAAAACTCGTCTCGCGTGGCACGATTCCTGATGCGCGTGGCCCTCGCGAATTTGAAACGTTTGTGCGCGCTGAAGTCAGTAAGTGGTCCGAGATCGCGCGTCGCGCCAATATTCGTCTGGATTAAATCAGCGTTTAGCGCGCTGCGGATAAGCGCGCCATCACCATGCGTTCAATGGCGCCCCAGTCTTCGGCACGTGGGCCTGGTATGTCGCGATTGGTTGAGTTGCCCACAACAATCACGTCATGTCCTTCAGCACGTAGTGCGGCGATGTTATTTGGGCTGTCTTCTAGGTAGAGATCGGCACCCACCGCCGCTTTGTCTCGCATAAAGCATAAATCCCAGTATGGAATGCCATGTTGCTCAAGCCAGTCTGCGGTCTGACGGATGGCTTCACGATGAAACCATGGGATATACAAGCGATGGGTAATAATGCGGATACGAATGTCGTGCGTCGATAGTCGACGTAACGCTGCAGGTGCACCGGCCATCGGGGGTAGATGCGCAAATAGATCGCGTTCTTTAACCGCATGTCGATGCAGGGCTTCATAGCCACCAGCGCGTTCTAACTGCCATTCAAGAAATCCCCAACTGACCTCGGTCGGTAGTGATTCTTGTGCAACACCCAACCACTCGGCTGCGATCGGACGTAAGCCGGCAGTAAAGTCGGCGACCACACCATCGAGGTCTACGCCGAGAACAAATTTTCTTGGTGTGCTATTGGGCTGTGTCATATGTTAAGTTTAGCCTGATGCGCCCCTATTCTGAATGTGTTGATCTACGTAGCGATACCGTCACTCGACCGGTGTCAGGTATGCGCGCGGCGATGGCGGCAGCTGACGTTGGGGATGATGTGTTTGGTGATGATCCGAGCGTCAATGCGCTGCAGTCCCAACTGGCTGCGCAGTTTGGTTTTGCCGCTGGGTTGTTTTTTCCGTCTGGAACCCAAGCCAATTTGGCGGCGCTCATGAGTCACTGTCAGCGTGGCGATGAGTTTATTGTTGGGCAAGAGGCGCATACCTACCGTTATGAGGGTGGTGGTGCTGCGGTATTAGGCTCGATTCAACCACAACCCATTGCCAACGCGCCCGATGGAAGCCTAGATCTCGCGGCGATTGAATCGGCCATCAAACCGGATGATGCGCATTTTGCCATCACGCGCTTATTGGCCTTAGAAAATACCATCGGCGGTAAGGTGCTTTCGACGCAATACACCCAGGCAGCGACGCGTTTGGCGCAGAGTCGTGGTTTGCGTACACACCTTGATGGCGCCCGAATTTTTAATGCCTCCACTGCGCTAAACCAACCAGTGAATGTGCTTTGCGCTGGCTTTGACTCCGTATCGGTGTGCTTATCCAAAGGCTTGGGCACACCAGCGGGGAGCGTATTGCTTGGTGATGAACAGTTCATTCATCGCGCACGGCGTTTACGCAAAATGCTCGGCGGCGGTATGCGACAGGCGGGGGTGCTTGCCGCAGCTGGATTGTATGCGTTGTCGCATCATGTCGAACGCTTAGCAGAAGATCATGCCAACGCTGCGCATCTTGCTGCGGCGCTCGATGCGTTGCCAGGCGTACGCGTAGAGCCAGTGCAAACCAATATGGTGTTTGTGCATGTTCCGGCCGAGCAATGTCATGCCCTTGCAGCGCACCTAGCCGAGGTTGGTGTGCTGATTTTGCCTGGTGCTCGTCTTCGCTTGGTGACGCACTTAGATATTGATCGTCATGGTATTGATCGCGCGATTGATGGCTTTCGAGGCTTTTTTTGCTGATGTAGTTGGCTGTCTAAATAAATTAAAAAAATTTGGAGGAGATGCAACGATGTCTTGGTACCGCTTCATTTGGCTCATCGTTTGTTGTTTGTCTTTCAGTGTGCATGCGCAGTCTTGGCCGCAACGGCCCGTACGTATTTTGATTCCGTTTCCACCTGGTGCCGGTGCAGAAAATGCCGCGCGTTTAGTGGCCAATCATCTGAGCACAGCGCTCGGACAATCGTTTGTCGTTGAAGCACGGCCCGGTGGTAACACCATGATTGGCGCAGAAGCGGCGGCGAAATCTCCCGCAGATGGTTACACGCTTTTTTTATGTGCGGCTTCAACCATGGTGGTTACGCCTACCTTGATGGGTGCCAAAGCCCCGATTAACGCAGAACGTGATTTTGTACCTGTCGGTTTGGTATCGCGTTTGCCGTTTTTTGTGGTGGTGCCCAATACCTCGCCCGTGACCTCAGTGGCAGAATTATTTGCCGCAGCGCGCGCGAAGCCCGGTTCGATGTCATATGCAACCAATGGCAATGGCACAGCAGCGCATTTGGGTTTTGAAATTCTCAAACGCCAACAAAACGTCGATTTGGTCCACATCCCCTATAAAGGATACTCACAAGCCTTGCCCGATATGTTGGGTGCGCGCGTATCGACCATGATGGCTGATTTGGTTGTGGTTGGTCCGGCAATCAAGGATGGTCGCTTGCGCGTATTGGCGGCAACTTCATTAGAACGCTCGCGATTTATGCCCAACGTACCGAGTATGCAAGAGTTGGGCTTTCCTGGCTTTGAGGTGACGGTTTGGTTTGCGATGTTCGCGCCCCGCGGCACGCCACCCGAAATCGTGTCGCGCTTAAATAATGAAATGCGCCGTTACCTTAGCACCGCAGAAGCGCGAGATGCGTATGATCGATTGGGACACGAGGCATCGCCTTCCACACCCGAGCAGCTATTGGCCTTGATGCGGGCAGACGCTGACCGGTATGGGCGAGTGATTCGCGACGCAAAAATTACCATCGATTAATTGATTGGGAGAACAAGATGGCGATCACCGAAAAAGATGTCATTTCATTAGAGGATCAACGTTACGCAGCGACCATTGCCCTAGATACCACCGCACTCAGTCGGATTTATCACGACCGCTTGGTGTACACCCATTCCTCAGGCGCGATTGATGACAAGGCGAGCTTGATTGGCTCGATGGGAAAAAAATATCGCTATACCGCCGCGAAGCGTATGGATGAAAAAGTACAAATCTATGGCGACACTGCGTTTGTTACTGGCAAAGCGCTGCTCAATGTTGAAGTGTTTGGTGAAGCCAAGGTGCTTGATATCGCGTTTTTAGCCGTGTGGGTCAACACCGATCAAGGCTGGCGTTTTGTGGCTTGGCAAAGCTGTAAGCGCGCCTAATGTGATCGATGCAGCGCGCGCGTTTTTTAAAAAACTAAATCACGCCTTGCGCTTGCAGTTCATCGCGTTCGCTTTTACCCAAGCCGAGTAAACCGCCGTAGATTTCTTCGTTATGCTCACCCAGTGCTGCACCGGGCCACGCCACCGCCCCAGGGGATTGCGATAACTTGGGTGCAACGTTTTGCATCCACAGGTTTTCAAATGTTGGGTGGGGGACTTTGACGAGTGATTGCCGCTGTGCAAATTGCGGGTCGGTGAGCATCTCAGGTGCGCGATAAATTTGTCCTGCAGGCACACCTCCTTCGTGCATTTTTTCCAGCACCGCGGCGGTAGTGAGGGTGCTGGTCCATGCTTCGATGAGTGCATCGATTTCGGCTTGATGTTCACCACGCGCAACGTGGTCCGCAAAGCGTGGGTCGGTGCCTAATTCGGCTTGACCCATGCATTGGGCGAGACGTCGCCAGACGCTGTCTTGGTTGGCACCAATCAGAATTTGCCCATCCGAAGTTTTGTAGACATTTGATGGCGCAATCTTGGGCAATATCGAGCCGGTGCGTTCGCGAATCACGCCGGCCTCGGTGTATTCAGGTACGGTGGACTCCATCATTGCGAGTACCGCCTCGTAAATTGCGCTATCGACCACTTGGCCTTCACCAGTTTGATGGCGATGGTTTAACGCAATCATGGCACCAAGACAGGCAAACGTCGCGGCAAGTGCATCGCCAATCGATAAACCCACACGTGAGGGTGGTGTCGATGGGTCGCCGGCGAGATAACGCATTCCGCCCATGGCCTCTCCAATCGATCCATAGCCTGCGCGCGAAGCATAGGGTCCTGTTTGGCCATAGCCTGAGACGCGCACCATGATCAATCCGCGATGGATGGCGCGCAGTTGTTCAAACCCGAGATGCCATTTCTCTAGCGTGCCGGGTCGAAAATTCTCAATCAGAAAATCGGAGTGTTGAATCAACGCACGGGCAAGTTCTTGGCCACGCGGCGTGCGTAAATTAAGCGTGATACATTTTTTGTTGCGCCCGATCACCGGAAACCACACGGGTTTACCACGTCCCCAGCTGCGCATGGGGTCGCCTTCGCCGGGTTGCTCGATCTTGATCACTTCGGCGCCATGATCACCCATTAACTGACCGCAAAAGGGTCCGGCAATGAGTTGACCCATTTCGATGGCACGTAAGCCGTGTAAGCCGCCTTGTTGCATAAAAAATCCGTGGTGTGCAAACCCGCGGATTTTACCGCGCTCAGACTGACGTGTCTGTGCGGCTTATTTTGTACGCGACCTCACGGCGGGGCGTCTTGGTGTGGCGCGACGTCGTGGTTTGATCGGCGCCATAAAGTTACTGACCGCGACTTCACCTGCTGAAAAGCGTACGACCAATTCAAGTTCACCACCCAATGCACTGAGGTAGTCTTTAAGTGATCGGATGTTGACGTTTTTACGGACCTCAAATTGCGAAACACGGCTTTGAGAAAAACGCATGGCTTGTCCCAATTTGTCTTGCGAAACACCACAAGAGCGACGCAACTCAGCGAGTGTGACTGCTTGTCGCTGGGTGGAACGCGTTAAGCGTACTTTTGCCGGTGAGATGCGTGATCCACGGTGCGGTTCGGTCACCGGGGGTGTAACCAAAATTGCATTGGATTTTTTCATTCGGCTAGCTTATTCGGCTGCGCGAACGATTTATCTTTTATGCGTAAATGGAATGACTATTGTTTCATTCAATAGTCTGCGTATGTCGTATGCCCCTTTCGCTCAATAACGGCTTGAGTTGTTCTATGAATGCGTCGGCTTGTTGCGCAGTTATTCGCTCTGACTGCACTGCGAGTTCGACTGTGCGTAAGCAAAGCAGTGCATACAATTGCCCTGTCTCTGCGGGCAGTGTGTGCATTGCATCAATATGCTGTTTCACTGTGCCTATATCGCCACGCGAAACAGGCCCAGCCAAACTACCGGCAAGGCCGGCGCGTTCAATCGACGCCACCGTACCTTTCAATAATGCAAGTAATGCACGCTCTGCTTGCTGAGGCTCGGCACCAAAACTTCCCCAAATATGAATGCCTTCGTTTAATAGCGCATTGACGAACTGCGATGCAAAGCCTCCGGCTGCGTGATAACGCGCACGCGCACCCGGTGGTAAACGCAGTGGCACACCACCAATCGAACACGCCATGCGTTCAAGTTGATCGTATAGTGGTGCTTCGGCTTCAAGGGCAAACGTGCAGCCGGGTAGTGAGGCTAACGCGGCCTCAGGATCTGCGAATGTTTGCATGGGATGCATGCCACCCACGTGTGCACCGTGTTGTTTGGCATGATCCAAATGACTGAGTTCGGTAGCACCACTGCAGTGAATCACCGATTGACCGGCACGCCAACGCAACGCATGGGTTGTGGATGCAATGGCATCATCAGGTACGGTCAGAAAAACCAGGTCAGATTGATCGACTGCATCTTGTGCAGTGGTGGTGGCGATGCAACCGCGCAATGTATTTGCAATTGCCTGCGCACGAGAGAGACGCCGGCTGGCAATGACCGTGATGTGTTCCCCTTGTGCAGCCCATGCGTTGGCCAGCACGCGAGCCAAACGACCGGCGCCGATAAAGGCGATGCGATTGGTTGTCATCGCGACAGATGGCGCATGCTTGTGCGATGCCTACGACCCACGCGAGCTCTGGCATCAAATATATTCAAAGTCCAGCCTCGCGCCATGCGGGATCTGGTTGTGCAGGATCAGCGCCATAGCCCGCTGCACGGATCGCTTCGATGGCGCAGTACTCGTCTTTATCGGAAGCATCTCCGCTGACGCCTACCGCACCGATGGCTGTGCCGGTGGTATCCAAAATTAAGACGCCACCTGGCACAGGAATAAAGCGCCCATCGGAGGCAGCGGCCAGCGCGCTCTGAAATGCAGGGCGTGCAGCTAAGCGATCACGAATTTGACGGGTGGGCATACCCATGCCCAAGGCGCCCCAAGCTTTGCCAAACGCAATATCAAAACGTAAGACACCGCAGCCGTCTTCGCGTTGAAACGCCACCAACTGTCCACCCGAATCAAGCACGGTGATAGCCAACGGCAAGAGACCGGCGGCACGACGCAATTTCAGTGCTTGTTCGATGATTGCAATCGCAATCTTTAAAGACAGACTACTTGCCAGTGGTCGAAGATGCTCAGCCATGTAATTAATTCCTTGGTTGATTGAATAGCAATGGACTGAGTCCGCTGCGCCCAACGCGGCCATCTAGCGTGCGTCCCAGCGCTTGTTCACAAGCGTGCAATGTGTCAATTAAGCCATCGAGATCAATGCCGGTATCAATCCCCATCGATTCAAATAAGTTCACGAGATCTTCCGTGGCAACGTTACCCGTGTGACCTTCACCATAGGTAATCTTGACTGGATGACCACCCACGCCTCCGAAGGCGCAATCAAAGTATCGAACGCCGGCTTGATATGCGGCTACGCAATTCACCAAGGCTGTGCCTCGCGTGTCATGAAAGTGGGTGATGAGAGTGATCTCAGGCAGGCTGCGGATGAGTTCGGTGCACACGTGTTGAACGTGATCTGGCGTGGCGGTGCCGATGGTATCGCCCAGCGCAACGTGGGTCACACCGAGTTGTGCAAACCGGGTGACATCCTCAATCACGATCCGGGGATCCACTGCGCCTTCAAACGGACAGCCAAACGCCATCGACACGGTGCCGACCAACCGAAACCCATGACCGGCGGCTTGCACCATTTGTTCGATGCGTTGCCATTGTTCAGCGCGCGATGCGCGCAGGTTTTTTTGTGTATGCGATTCAGTGGCAGAGACCAGTAAACTCAACTCGTTCGCGCCCCAGCCAGCTTGCGCGTCTGACAAAGCGCGCTCAATGGCGCGTTGGTTGGCACAAGTCGCTTTGTAATACACGCCAGGACGACGTTGTAATTGCTGCAGCAGTTCGCTGGCATCAGCAAATTGCGGAATCGTTTTAGGGTTTGCATAGGACGTTGCTTCAACGCGTTGAAAACCAATTGCAGCAAACCGTTCAATCAGTGCACGCTTGGTTGCAACAGGTAGTTGCGCGGGCTCATGTTGTAGCCCATCGCGTGCAAAACATTCGCACAAAGTCACTGCGGACATAGACATTCCAATCGAGCGTCAGATTGACGCGGCTAGGTAGAAAGTTTACTTTTAAATAAATAAGCGTGCTGCAGACCTCCGTGCGCAAGACCCTGGCGGCAACCTTTGGGTCGCGCACGTTGCCCAATAAGGAAGGCGGATGAATGGCTGAACCCAACCCAATGCAGACTCGTTTTACCCGTCAATTTGGCGTGCGTTTGCCGATCGTTCAAGGCGCAATGAGTTGGGCCTCATCGGGGAGCGCTTTGGCTTCGGCAGTTTCAAATGCAGGCGGTTTGGGCACGGTGGCCGCGGGGCCAATGCGCGAAGCGGCGTTTGCACAAGCCTTAGAAGAAATGCGTCAACAAACCAACGCGCCTTGGGCGGTGAATATTCCTTTGTATAACCCGAGAGCAGCTGCCTATCTTGATCTTGCACATGCAGCGCGTGTGCCAATCTTGATTGCGTCACAAGGTGGACCCGCGGCACATCTTGCGCGTTTTCACGCCATTGGTACGCGCTGGTTGCATGTTGTGACCACACCCGCGCATGCCCGTAAAGCGGTCGATGCTGGAGTCGATGGATTGATCGCTGTGGGTGGTGAGGCCGGGGGTCATCCTGCGCCATCCGAGGTTAGCACCTTGGTGCTGACACGCGCGTTGGCGCGCCAGTTTGATGTCCCTTTGATTGCTGCGGGAGGGGTGGCCGATGGATTTGGGATTGCTGCGTTGCTCGCCTTGGGTGCAGATGCGGTGCAATTGGGCACGCGGTTTCTTGCGACCACGCAAGCGAATGTGCACGCAGATTACAAAGCAGCAGTGGTGCAAGCAGGCATCGATGCCACCACATTGGTGGGACGGGGACGATTACCGATTCGCCAATTACGTAATGCATTTTCTGCGCGCTATTTGGCCGCCGAACAAGCCGGAGAAGATGGAGAAACGTTAGCGCAAATTTTTCAGTCGGCCAGTTTGAAGCAAGCAGCGTTAGAAGGTGACGTGGATGCTGGCAAACCGGAGGCGGGACAATCGGCTGGCTTAATTGATTCGGTGCTGTCGGTGGAAGCGCTCATGCAGCAATTAACGCGTGAATTAGCGCAGGCGCGTCAACGCTTGATTGATGCTTGAATGCCGTTTCGTGAAGTGATTGGAGTCGGTGATGAATGAGCTATTGTTTGTAGAAGATCAAGGTGCGGTACGCGTACTCACCTTGAACCGTCCGGAAAAACTCAATGCCTTAAACACCGCGCTGACCCAAGCGTTGGTCGATGGGCTGCGGGCGGCAGATCAAGCGGCGCACGTGCACGTTGTCGTGTTGACCGGCGCGGGTCGTGCGTTTTGCGCGGGGGCGGATACATCAGAATTTAAGTCATTGACCCCTGCACATGCCGAGCGAGTTGCGGCTCGCTCGCAACTGACCATGCAGTCGCATTTATTGTTCTCGCAAATGCACACACCGGTGATCAGCGCGGTGCGCGGTGCGGCAATGGGTGGCGGTGCGGGCCTTGCATTAGCAGCGGATATTTGTATCGCTTCAGATACATTGAAGCTGGGTTATCCAGAAATTCAACACGGCATTTTGCCGGCGATTGTATTGACCAATTTAACGCGACAAATCGGACGTAAAGCCGCGTTTGAACTGGTGGCGCGAGGTCAATCGATCGGTGCTGATCGGGCGCTGGCGCTGGGGGCAATTAATCGCGTGGTGGCAGATGCGCAGTTAATGGACGAGGCGCTCAAGCTCGCGCAAGAACTGGCGGCACATCCACCCGACGCTTTGTTTGCGCTCAAGCGCTTATTTCATGCCGTGGTCGATCAACCCTTGGCTGCAGGGCTGGAATTGGGGCGAAAAGCCAACATCGAGATGCGCGCAGCGCATTCGGGGTGAAATTCACTGCCTTGAACGGTGTTCAGCTGCTAAAATCAAAAGCGATTGTATCGCGCTGGTTTTAATCAGTATTTTCCGGATTGAACTCTAATTGATTCCAATCCATTCCGGGCAGACAACATGCCGGATTGGCGCTGGATTTAATCAGGATTCCATCCTGGTTCCATTTAGGCTTTAAAGGGTTTGTTGATATGCACGACATGGTGAGCTCCATGCGTTTTTTTCCGCGTGCGCGCTTTGCGCTGCTTGCGCAACTTTTTCTATTGCTGCTTTCGTTCAGTATTTGCGCTCAAGCCCAACTGCGCACCGACGAAGGATTAGGTGGGCAGTGGCGAATTAATTCGATTGCGCGTTTGATGTCAGGCTTGCCGCCGATGTTACCGGCACATGTGGAATATGCCGAGAGTGAAAGCTGGCAGCAACACAGCGCGAGCATGAAGGCTGGTTGGGATCGTATGCGTAACGGCCAAATTGCGGCCATGACCGCTTGGCGTGACACCGCCGTCTCACCGACCTGCCCATCCGGAAAAACGCTGCTGTATCCATTTAGTGGCCCAGACTTCTTTAATGCTTGGTGGATGTTTCCTGATTGCGAAACCTTTGTGATGTTTGGCCTCGAGCACATTGGTCAGGTACCTGATTTTGATAGCTTGCCTGATCGGCAGCGTGAACGCTTGTTGGCGGATGTGCGCGCCGCGACGACAGATTTTTTTAAGCGTAATTACTTCATCACTGAAAATATGGCGAAGCAATTGCGCACCGCGCAGTTGCGTGGCGTGATTCCGGTGGTGATGATTTCGATGGCCGTGTCTGGATTGGATGTGTTGCGTATCGTACCGATGCAGATTCCAGCCGTTGCACGCGCTGAAAATGAAGCCGCGCCGCGCGGTCGCCCGATGCGTAACTTACGCGGCGTGTCTGTCGAATTTCGTGTCCCAGGTACGCCCACCGTGCGGCGCTTAAATTATTTTTCGGTGGATGCGACCGATCGCGGATTAGCCCATCACCCCGAATTTTTACGCTACCTACGTAGCCTTGGCCAAACCACGACCTTTGTGAAATCGGCGTCGTATTTATTGCATGGACGTGAATTTAAAAGCATGCGCGAGACATTGTTGGATGTCAGTGGCGTCTTGGTCCAAGATGATTCCGGTATTCCTTACAGCGCACTGGTTGAGCGTGGCTGGCAAGTAAGTTTGCACGGGAAATACAACGTGCCGATTCCACCTTTTCAGCGTGCGTTTCAAGCGCAGCTAGATCAAGCCTATAAATCACAAGGGGCTGCACCGTTACCTTTTGTGTTTGGCTACCAGTTTCACGATGCGCGAGATCAGCGCTCGAATGTCATGGTGGGGCGCCGAGGCAATGCACCTCGTCCAGCACGCAATGCAGACAACCAGCGCTTGCCTGCATCGATCCACGCATTGCTCGGGCATTAGGTCTGTCGGGCGCCGTGGCGATGCGCGGCATCCGTGGTTTACTCGCCGGCCATTTTTTTCTTCTCAGCCTTTTGATTTTTCCGATGCCTAGCCATGCGCATTCACCGATGCGTCAGTCCTTTCTGGCCTCGGATGGCGTGCGCTTGTCTTATTTACAGAGCGGATCCTCCAAGCACGGAACGCCGGTGCTTGCACTCGTCACAGGTTGGTCGATGCCGGCAAGCGTGTGGCGTTTGCAACTCCACGAATTGAGCACGTCGTTTCATGTGGTGGCACTGGATCCTCGAGGTCAAGGTGAATCCGAGGTGCCAAGTCAAGGCTATGGCATCGATCGCCGCGCCGATGATGTACGGGAATTTATTCAAGCCTACCCCAACGTCGTGCTCGTGGGCTGGTCGTTGGGTGCACTTGAGAGCTTACACATGTGGCATCGACATGCACCAAGCAACATACGTGGCTTGGTTTTGGTCGATAGCTCGGTAGGAGAAGATCCACCGCCGCCCAGTGGCAGTACGTTTCTCAATGAGTTGCGCTCGGATCGTGAGGCGACGTTACGGCGTTTTATCGACGGCGTATTTGGGCGCTCGCACACCAGCGATGAACGTCTTGAGTTGCTGACTCAAGCGCAGCGCATGCAATTAGAAGATAGCTTGCAATTATTTCCTTCACACTTGCCGCGCACCCATTGGCGTGAAATTACGCGACAGGTGTCTGTGCCTTTAATGTACGCAGTCACACCACAGTTTTCTGCGCAAGCCCAACACTTAAAGCAGGCGCGTCCGGCAACAAAAATTGCGGTGTTTCGTGAGACTGGGCATGCCTTGTTTGCCGATTCGCCAACACGCTTTAATCGTTTGTTGATGGAGTTCGTCAACGCGCTACCCGTGCCACCCCGTTAATATCTTTCAGAGTCGCTGATGCCTTTATTGCAATTGTCTGGAGTGAGCTTGGCCTACGGCCACGTGCCCTTACTTGATCACGTCGATTTGGTGATCGAGCCTGGTGAACGCATGGGCTTGATTGGTCGAAACGGCACGGGTAAATCCAGTTTAATGCGCGTGATTGAAGGTTTGTCGCAACCGGATGAAGGGACAGTATGGCGCGCCCCCGGTTTAAAGTTAGCGGTGGTTGCCCAAGAACCTATATTTAATGATGGCTTGAGTGTCTATGCCGCCGTTGCAGAAGGTTTAGGTGCGGGACAGCGGTTGTTGTTGGAGTATCACGCCGCGCTGCAAGCGTTTACAGAACAACATGACGACCCAGCATGTGCTGAACGCTTGCATCGTGCGCAAACGGCGCTGGAAGCAGGCGATGGATGGACCCTGCAACACCGCATTGAAAGTACGTTGTCTCGTTTGGGTTTGGATGGAGAGCGTGCCGCGATGACGGTCGATATGTTGTCGGGTGGCTTGCGAAAGCGCGTGGCCTTGGCGCGTGCTTTGGTGCTTGAACCAGATGTGTTGTTATTGGATGAGCCAACCAATCATTTGGATATTCAATCGATTGAATGGCTTGAAGGTGTGTTGAAAGCGCACGCTGGTAGTGTCTTGTTTGTGACCCATGATCGACAATTTTTAGATACGGTCGCTAATCAAATTATTGAGCTTGACCGTGGTCATTTGAGTGCGTATCCGGGAAATTTTTCCGTGTGGCAAACTCGCAAAGCAGAGGCGCTGGCCACCGAAGCGATGCAACAACGCAAGTTCGATAAAGTGCTTGCACAAGAAGAAGCATGGATACGTAAAGGCGTTGAAGCACGCCGCACCCGTAATGAAGGTCGCGTGTTGCGTTTAGAGGCGCTGCGCTTAGAGCGTGCGGCACGACGCGAGCGTGTGGGGCAGGTCAAGTTAGGTCTGGCGGAAGCGGATCGCTCTGGAAAGTTAGTGGCGGAGTTGGAGCACGTGTTTAAAGGCTATGGTGGTGAGCCGGTCGTGCGTGATTTTTCTTGTCGCATTTTGCGTGGCGATAAGGTGGGTTTGATTGGTCCCAATGGTTGCGGGAAAACCACCTTATTACGTTTGATCCTTGGTCAATTACAACCCGATCAAGGGACGGTGCAGCGTGGTACGCGCATGGAGGTTGCGTATTTTGATCAGTTTCGTGAAGTCTTAGATGAAGAAGCGACACTGGCTGACACGATTCATCCAGGGGCAGATTTTGTCGAGATCGGTGGTGTGCGCAAACACATCATTGGGTATCTCGGTGATTTTTTATTTGCGCCTGAGCGCGCCAAAGCCTTGGTGAAATCGCTCTCAGGCGGCGAACGTAATCGCTTGTTGCTTGCGCGATTGTTTGCGCGTCCGGCCAATGTCTTGGTGCTGGATGAACCCACCAATGATTTAGACATTGATACGCTCGAATTACTCGAGGGCTTACTGCAAGATTTTAAAGGCACCTTATTTTTGGTCAGCCATGACCGTAGTTTTATTGATCACGTCGTCACGCAATCGATTGTGAGCGAAGGCAATGGCGTTTGGCGTGAGTATGCCGGTGGATACGAGGACTGGAAGCGTGCAAAGGCGCGCACAGAAACGCGACCCGCGGTCACTGAAAAATCAGTGCCTACGCCGAGCGCACCGACCGCAGTTGCACGACCACCCTCACGTAAACTCAGTTACAAAGAGTCGCGTGAGTTGGCACAAATTCCTGATCAAATTGCAGCCCTCGAGCAAGAGCAAGCGCAGATCGCGACGCGTTTATCGGATGCAAATTTGTACCGCGATGACCCCAAAGCAGCGCTCGCCTTGCAAGCGCGAACAGTGGCCATCGAGAATGCGTTACTCGTTTTATTAGAACGTTGGGAAGTGCTGGGTGGTGCGGCGTAGTAGTGGTGCCGCGTTGTAACGACGCACCCAAGCGATGGTGCGGTGCTGATCGGAGGTCAATCGATGCCAAGTCTGGTCTTATCTCGAGCAATGCTCACTGCGCTTCGCCATGGGTTAGTCTTGGTCTGTGCAGCGTTGATGTTCAGCCCCTCGGCATGGGCGTTGCAATGTCGTGCCATCGACGGAGACACGGTACGTTGTGGCAAAGAGCGCGTCCGTTTACGTAACGTCTACGCGGCTGAGCGTGGTACACCAAATGCAGAAAAACAACGCAAAGCCTTACAAGCCAAGCTCGATCAAGGCAATGTGCATATTAAGCGTTGGGGGCGTGATCGTTACGGCCGAATTTTGGCTGATGTGTATGTGGACGGAAAAAAAATAGTTCAGTCCGATATTGGTCCGCGATCAGGTCGAGGCGCTTCTAGTCAAAAAGCATCGACAAAAAAGAACAACCGCCAGGCAACTACTGGCCGTAACTAGGCCAGCGTTTTTATAGGCTGCGGATGCGCTGACGTGCCAGGTCGTAATCGTGTTTGAGTTGCTTGACGATGTCGGCGACCGGTTCAATGGCATCGATGTTGCCTACGCCTTGACCAGCACCCCAGATATCTTTCCAAACTTTTTTGGTGTCGCGATCTGAGCCAAACGCCATCTTGCTTTTATCGGCTTGCGGTAACTGGTCCGGGTCCATCCCCGCGCGTTCAATGCTGCCACGAAGGTAATTACCGAGCACGCCTGAAAACAGATTGGAATAAACAACATCCTGGGCACTGGAATCCACAATCATTTGTTTATACGCTTGCACGGCGTTGGCTTCAGGTGTGGCGATGAAGCGCGTGCCCATATAGGCCAGATCAGCGCCCATGGCTTGCGCGGCTAGGATGTGTTCACCGCGTGTGATCGCGCCCGACAAAATAATCGGGCCGTCGTAAAACTTGCGTACTTCAGAGACCAAGGCAAATGGCGACAGTGCGCCGGCATGTCCACCAGCACCTGCACAGACCAAAATCAAACCATCGACACCTGCTTCAAGTGCTTTTTTGGCGTGACGAACGCTAATCACATCGTGAAAAACCAATCCACCCCAAGCATGCACTGCATTGATGGCTTCGTGAGGTGCACGCAAACTGGTGATGACGAGTGGGACTTTAAATTGCGCGCAGACATCTAAATCGTGTTGTAACCGGTCGTTGGATGCGTGCACGATTTGATTGACCGCGAACGGTGCCACCCGACGATCGGGATGGGCTGCTTTAAATTCGGCGAGCGCACGCGTAATACGCTCTAGCCAAACAGCGAGCTGATCGGCAGGGCGTGCATTGAGCGCAGGAAAAGATCCCACAATGCCTGATGTGCATTGCGCGATGACTAAATCCGGGTTGGAGATGATAAATAAGGGTGAACCAATCACCGGTAAAGTGAGTTGATCTTTGAGCAGTTGGGGCAGGGCCATGGTGCGTGCCAAAAGAAAGGAAAGAGTCGCCATGTTAGCCCAAGCGCGCGTGTGCCGCGCTTGATGCTTCGAGCAGCCATCTGTTTGTGTTCGCGCTGCGAAATGCGATGCGTGGCATGTCGCGTCAATGCCCCGTATGCTGCGAGCCATGGGTGTCACTTTGGCGTTACTCTCGATGTTGGGTTTTGGGACCAATATTTTGGTCTCACGGCATGCCGTGGTGCGCATGCCAATTGAGCAGGGCTTTTTGATTGCGCTGACCATCAATGTCGTCGTGTCGTTATTGGCGTTTGCCGCTGATCTCACGCTGACCCAACGTCTGTTTAGCTGGAATTGGAACGGGGCTTGGATTTATGCGTTTTCTGGTTTTGTGGGCACGTACCTCGGTCGTCGTTTGATGTTCGACACGGTGCGATTGCTTGGGCCGGCTCGCGCCAGTGTGTTGCATTCATGCACCCCTGTGTTTTCGATGATTGCAGCGTGGGCCTTGGTGGGCGAGCGTTTGGGGGCCTTTGAATTAATCCTCATGGCCGTGGTGATGTTTGGTCTATGGTTTACACAACCACCCTCTACAGATACAAGCCTCACTGCGCAGGCGGATCGTCGTTTAATACATCGCGGCATGCTGATTGGAATATTGACTATTGCAGGATTTGGCGCGAGCAATGGCTTACGTGGTTTAGGCATGCGAGCGTGGGCTGAGCCGATTCTTGCCTCCGCCATCGGATCAGGTACGGGTTTGGTCTTGCAACTCATCACCACCCGAAAACTCTTGGGTGTGTTGCGTGATTTGCTCAAGGGGGATCGACGCGGAATGCTGTTGTATGCCATCAGTGGAATTGCCACCGCTTGGGGCGGTATTTTTTTAGTTGCTGCGATGGCGCATATTGAAATTGCGTTAGCTGCGTTGGTGACGCACACCACGCCGTTACTGGTGTTTCCGGTGAGCGTGTTTATTTATCGAAATCGCGAAGCCTTAACTTGGCGTACGCTGGGCGGTGCGCTCTTGGTATTGGGTGGCATTACTTTGTTATTGTTACGCTGATGCAACCACTTGCTGGCTTAAAAATTTTAGATCTGTCGCGCGTACTGGCTTGCCCATTCGCCAGTATGGTGTTGGCTGAGTTGGGCGCAGAAGTGATTAAGATTGAACAGCCAGGTCTTGGTGATGAAACGCGGCAATTTGAGCCGCAGCTTTCTGTTGATAGCGCGTATTACTTTGCTTGCAATCGTTCGAAGCGATCGATGACGGTGAATCTACGTCATCCCGAGGGGCAACAAATCATTCGTGCGTTGGCAAATAAAGTGGATGTGGTGATCGAGAATTTTCCGGTCGGTACGCTGACACGTTATGGATTGGACTACGCCACACTCAGTGCATTGAATGCGCGCTTGGTGATGCTCTCGTGTACCGGCTTTGGTCAAACTGGACCGTACGCGAACAAAAAAGGCTATGACACCGTCTTTCAAGCGATGGGCGGGCTGATGAGCTTGACGGGTGAAAAAGGCGGCGGGCCAGTCAAACCGGGTTTACCCGTTGCCGATTTGACTTCGGGTTTATGGGTGGCCATCGCCATTCTTTCTGCCTTACAAGGTCGAACGCACACTGGTCGCGGCGCGTACGTAGATTTTTCGATGTTAGATGCGCAAGTCACGTTATTGACCTTAGCGGCCGCGCGTTGGTTTGCATTAGGCGAGGTACCGCCGCGCTTGGGGACCGAGCATCCTGGCCGTGTGCCAACGGCTACTTTTTTGTGTGCGGATGATCGGTACGCACACATCACCGCAAGTGATCAGCATTGGGGGCCGCTGTGCCAAGCATTGGGTTTACAAGCGTGGGGTGCAGATCCTCGCTTTGCTGATAATGCCAAGCGGGTGGCTCATCGTGACGAGGTGATGACACAACTCACGCAGACCATCCGTGCATTCACGCGGGCGCAGTTAATCACCTTACTCGATGCCGCTGATGTGCCGATTGGTCCAGTCAATTCGGTGGCAGACATCTTGCAAGATCCACACGTGGCTGCACGTGGCTTGATCGGCACGTTTGATTATCCTGGCGTGGGTTTATTTAGGGGTTTAGGTTTGCCGTATAAGTTTCAGGGGTTTGAAGATCCTGCGGTGGGGCGTCCGCCAACCTTGGGCGAACATACCGAGATCATCTTGCGTGAGATGCTGTCTTATGATGCAGAAAAAATTGCGCAGTTACGCGCACTGAAGGTGTTATGACGCCACCCGGATCGCCGTTACATGAGACGTTGATTGATGGTGTGTTGACGCTCTGGCTAGATCGCCCTGCGGCACGTAATGCGCTGAACATGGCGCTGTGTGATGCATTACGTCAAGCCGCGGCACAAGCAACCGATCAGACGAATGTGCATGTGGTGTTGATTCGTGCGCGTGGTGCGGTGTTTTGCGCCGGTGCCGATTTAAAAGAACGCCAGGGCATGGATGAAGCGGCGGTGCGAGCGCGCCGACAAAATGCCTTTGCCGCTTACGCGGCTATCGAGTCGATCCCGAAACCAGTGGTCGCGGTGGTTGAGGGTGCTGCAGTGGGTTCTGGTGTAGAGATTGCTGCCGCGTGTGACTTTATTGTGGCCACACCCGCTGCATCGTTTCGAACCCCAGAAGCTTTGTGGGGAACCGTGGGCGCAACCCAACGGTTACCGCGCATCCTAGGAAAACGCTTGGCCAAAGATTTAATGTTTACCGGTCGTACGTTGAGTGCGCAAGAGGCTTTGCTGTACGGCTTTGTGACGCGACTGATTCCAGCCGACACATTGGAGTCTGCATTGCACGAGATGACGCAACGGATGGTGACTGCACCTGCCAAGTCTTTGGCATTGGCAAAGCGTTGCATCGATCAAGGCATCGAGCAATCACCACAGACGGCATTACACATCGAGCTGCAAGCCATCGAAGAAAATCTTGCGGGTGCCGATTGGCGTCGTCAAATTGATACCTTTGGTAAAGCATCGTGACCGCTGTATCTGCGTTGACATCTAAACCAAGTGCATTGGATTGGTCGGCGCAAACCTTAGGCACGGTGCTGGCGTTACAAGCGCACTCACGTGGTCAAGAGGAAGCGTTTGTTTGTACTGCATCGCGCTGGACGTGGGCGCAATTACATTCACAGGTGCAAGTCACAGCCGCGGGCTTACATGCGCTCGGATTACGTCGTGGTGATCATGTGGCGATTTTGATGGGTAATGGCGCACAGTGGATCACGCTGTTTTATGCCGCTGCGCTGATGGGTTGTGTGACGGTGCCAGTGAACACACGTTTTAAAACCAGCGAGCTGGCTGATTGTTTACGTCGTGCCGATTGCAAGGCAGTGTTTTACACCGCGCAATTTTTAGGGATCGACTTCGCTTCGATGGTTGCCGAAGCTGCGAGCGCGTGCCCATTGCTGGAACGTTGCGTGAACATCGACCGTGCGTTACCTGCGGGCACTTGGGATCCCTCCTTTGCCGAGGGTGTGGCACCCAACGATGACTTGTTGATGCAATTTACTTCAGGTACGACCGCGTATCCAAAAGGGGTGCTACTCACCCATGACAATATGCTGCGCAATGCATTTGCTGCAGCCACGCGAATGGGTCTGCGTGCTGACGATCGATATTTTAATTGCCGACCTTTTTTTCATGTGGGTGGATCCACGTTATCGGCGTTGGTGGCGTTGGTCAGTGGTGCTTGTTTAGTGACCTTGCCTACGTTTGAGGCAGGTGCGGCGCTTCGGATGCTGTCACAAGAGCGCTGCACCTTCACCTCGGGCAACGACACCATCTTTCAGTTGCTGATGGGGCATCCTGACTTTGATGCAGAAAAATTATTTTTACGCGGTGGATGGGCTGCGGCGGGTCCGCAGACCATGCGACGTATTATTTCGGTGATGGGTGCAAAAAGCATTTGTGCTGCATACGGTTTGTCGGAGGCTTCACCGAACGTGGTCCTCAGTGACTGTGATGATCCGGAGGAAGTTCGTATTGCGGGACGCGCGCATCCGCACGCTGGGATCGAGCTGCGTATTGTTGATCCGCAGGGGCAGATCCTTGAGTTTGAGCAAGCCGGTGAAATCCAAGTGCGTGGTTGGAATGTGATGCGCGGCTATTACAACGACCCAGAGCAAACGGCCAAAGCACTTAGCGCGGACGGTTGGCTACGCACGGGCGATTTGGGCGTGTTGGATACGCAGGGTCGTTTGCGCATGGTTGGGCGGTTGAAAGAAGTTTTTCGTGTGGGCGGAGAGAATGTTGCGCCCGCTGAGGTCGAAGAAATTTTGCTCGAACACCCCGATATCAAGATCGCGCAAGTCGTTGGTGTACCCGATACACGACTCGGTGAGGTGGGGTGTGCGTTTGTGGTGTTGCGTGCAGGCGCTGAGTGCAACGAAACGCGCCTCATTCAATGGATGCGATCCCGCTGTGCGAATTTCCGCGTGCCAAGACACCTATTTATCGTCGACAATTTCGATGCCATTGGCATGACCGCAAGCGGGAAGGTGCAGAAAAACCGTTTACGCGATCACGCCATGCAACAACTCAAGCTCGTCGATCCAACGGTTAGTTAAGTCCGCTATGTCTACATCCACCATGCAGCATCCCTCTTGGCCAGATACCTTAACGCGCGTGCCCTATTGGGTATATCAAGACGCACAGACGTTTGCCAACGAGCAACAACGCATTTTTGAAGGTCCCGTATGGAATTTTCTGTGTTTGGAAGAAGAGCTGCCTCACGCCGGTGATTATCGAACCACGTTTGTTGGGCGTATGCCAGTCATTGTGGTGCGCGATGATGATGGCGAAGTCTATGCATTTGAAAATCGCTGTGTACACCGGGGTGCGCTCATTGCGCTTGAAGATGAAGGCAACGCACGCGATTTTCAGTGTGTGTATCACGCCTGGACATATGATCGACAAGGGCAGTTAAAGGGTGTGGCTTTTAAAGAAGGGGTCAACGGCAAAGGCGGGATGCCTAAAGATTTTTGTATGCAAGCGCATGGGCCGCGAAAGTTACGCGTTACAACAATTTTTGGTTTGGTGTTCGGCAGTTTGAGTGATGAGGTGCCACCGATTGAGGAATATATCGGGGATGATGTCCTTGCAAAAATGGAGCGCGTGCTTCGCCGTCCGGTGCATGTGTTGGGGCGATTTACGCAAGCCTTACCGAACAACTGGAAAATGTATGCAGAAAATGTGCGCGATACCTATCACGCCAGCTTATTACATTTATTTTTTACTAAGTTTGGAATTACGCGCCTTGATCAAGCGGGCGGTGTCGTGGTGAGTGAGTCTGGCGGAAATCATGCCACTGCATCCATTGTCGAACGGGTTGTTCCTCGTCAAGAGGCGTATGTCGGACAAGGTTTTCGGTCGCAGGAAAACGAATTTAAATTACGCGATCCGAGTATTTTAGATACGCACGAAGAATTCGGCGATAACATCGGCCTGCAGATTTTGTCGGTATTTCCTGGTTTTGTACTACAACAGATCCGCAACTGCGTGGCGGTACGTCAAGTGTTACCGCGCGCTATCGCAGCGACTGATCTCAACTGGACATATCTCGGCTTTAAAGATGACTCGCCCGAGATGCGTCGCGTCCGCTTAAAACAAGCCAATCTCATCGGGCCGGCGGGATATGTCTCTATGGAAGATGGCGCGGTAGGTGGATTTGTACAACGCGGCATCGCCAGCGCGGGGGCGTTGGATTCGGTGATTGCGTTAGGCGGAGACAACGCCGGCAGTGAAACGTTTCGTGCGACCGAAGCCTCTGTGCGTGGCTTTTGGAAAGCCTACCGTAAATACATGGATTTTTAGATTGGACACCTGATGGACGATTTGCATTACACACATCGCATCAATCAACTCAACGCTGAGTACGCGCGTTGTATTGATGACGATCGCATTGAAGCGTGGCCAGATTTTTTTGTGGCTGAGTGTCTCTATAAAATTACCACGGCAGATAACCATGCGCGTGGTCGTGAAGCGGGTTTGGTGTATGCCGATTCGCGTGCAATGTTGCAAGACCGTGTGGCCGCATTGCGTGAAGCAAATATTTATGAGCGTCAGCGCTATCGCCATTTAACTGGTGTACCGAGCTTGCTGAGTCAATCGGATGGGATGGTCGCAGTCGAAGTGCCGTTTATCGTGATACGGATCATGCGTGATGGAACCTCTGAGGTATTTGCCACCGGTCGATATTTAGATCAAGTGGTGGAAGTCACTGGCCAACTGCGCTTTCGTGAGCGCATTGTTGTTTGCGATAGCCATCGCTTTGATACGCTGGTTGCGTTGCCTCTGTGATGCGTCGCATTGCAATCGCTATTGGCGACCCCAACGGTATTGGTCCCGAAATTGCGGTGCGTGCGGCCATCGCGCCACCCGCGGGTGTGGATCCCGTGTTGGTGGGTGATCGACACGTGATCGACCATTACGTGCGGCGTTTTGCGCCGGGTGCATCGTTGGCGTGTATTGACGTGCAGGCCCTAGCGCCGGATGCATTTTCACCCGGCACCATGAGCCCAGCGGCAGGTGCGGCCACCGTCGCTTATTGCAAACGTGCTGTCGATTTGGCATTGGATGGTGAGGTTGATGCGGTGGTGGGTTGTCCGCATTCAGAAACTGCGGTCAATCGTGCGGGGATTGTATTCAACGGGTACACCGGTCTTGTGGCTGATTTAACGCAGACCCCACGTACAGAAACATTTATGTTGTTGGCTGCTGCAGGCTTACGTATTGCCCATGTCACATTGCATGAAAGTGTCGCCCATGCATTGGCTCGGCTCACGCCGGCGTTGGTGATGGCCACCACGCGCGCCACAGTCAATGCCTTACGGACCTTGGGTGTGAACGAGCCCAAGCTCGCATTGTTTGGTATTAATCCGCATGCCAGTGAAGACGGATTATTTGGCGATGAAGACGCACGCATCACGGTGCCAGCCGCCACGCAATTGCGCGCCGAGGGCATTCAACTGGATGGTCCGGTGGGTGCAGATATGGTGCTTGCGCAGCGACGCCACGATGCTTATATCGCGATATTTCATGACCAGGGCCACATTCCAGTAAAGTTACTGAGCCCATTGCGAGCGAGCGCACTGACGATTGGTGTGCCCATTTTATTTTCGAGTGTGGCGCATGGCTGTGCATTTGATATCGCGGGTCAAGGGATCGCTGATCCTAAGGCAGTGCTCGAAACCTTGGCGTTGTTAGTGAACACCTGATTTTGAATACACTCGATACGCGGGCGAGTGAACGCGCCGTGTTGTTACTTTCGATTGGTGCGGTTGGCAGTTCGGCCAGCTTACGTGCTACCGATCCGTTGCTGCCCTTACTCGCGCAACATTTTTCGACCACGGTGGGTACAGCTGCGGCAGTGATTACTGCCTTTTCCATGGCCTACGGAGGATTGCAAATTCTCTGGGGACCGTTGGGCGATCGCCTAGGCAAGATCCGCTTGATCGCCATGACGACGGTGATTTCGATGTTAAGTACCCTAGGCTGTGCGCTGGCCGATGCGTTACCGCTGTTGATTGTGTTGCGCTTTTTATCCGGTGCAACTATCGGTGCGTTGATTCCACTCACGATGGCGTGGATCGGTGATGTGATTGCCTATGATCGTCGCCAAGCGGTTCTCGCAAAATTTTTGATTGGTCAAATTGCGGGGGTGGCGTTTGGTACCGCTGTCTCCGGATATCTTGGAGAAACCGTTGGATGGCGTGCTGCGTTTGTGTTGTTAGCCTTGTTATATGCCTTTGTGAGCATCACGTTGTGGATGGAAATGCGTGGCAATGCGGTGATGCGACAACGGCCTGTGCGTGTGGCCAGTGCGACGTTATCGCAAGGCTATGCTGACATGCTGCGTTTATTACGTCGTCCTTGGGTACGCGTGATGCTGGTGACGGTGTTTCTTGAGGGTGGGCTGTTTTATGGTGCCTTGTCTTTTGCACCACTGCATTTATACGAGCGGTTTAATTTAGGCTTGGGTGCAAGCGGTTTCATGCTAACGGCATTTGCAGCCGGTGGTTTGTGTTACGCACTGATCTCGCGGCGCTTGGTGCACGTATTTGGTGAACGCGGATTATCGAGTGTGGGTGGGACGTTGATGGGCGTGGGATATCTAGGATTTATTGCTGCACCGAGCGTTGCTTGGTGCGTACCGGCACTGCTCGTGGTTGGAATGGGTTTGTATATGTTGCACAGCACGTTGCAAGTGAATGCCACGCAAATGGCCCCTGAATCGCGCGGTGCGGGTGTATCGCTGTTTGCTTTTTTTCTGTTCTCTGGACAGTCCAGCGGAATTTGGTTGGCTGCACAAGCGGTCGACCGTTGGGGCACGACGGATGTGTTTTATGTAGCAGCGATCGCACTTCCAATCTTGGGGTGGGTGTTTAGCGTGCGTTTAAAAACGCGCCCCAAGCTAGAATCGACGTCGACCTAAGTGATCCCTCTACGTGGTCACTTTACGTTGTTGCTGTACTTTTTGAATGGCATGCACAATGCCGACGTAGCCAGTACACCGACACAAGTTCCCCGAGAGTTCTTTACGGATCCGCGCCTCATCGGCATCGGGTAAGCGCAGCACGATGTCGCGCGCAGTGACCAACATGCCTGGTGTGCAATAACCACATTGCAAGGCGTGTTCGCTCGTAAATGCAGCACGCAACTGAACCATGACTGGGTCGTGCTCTAGACCTTCGATGGTGCGGACTTCTGCGCCTTCACACGACACGGTGTAGGTGAGGCAAGCGCGCGCCGGTACGCCATCAATTTCTAAGGTGCAAGCGCCACACACGCCATGTTCGCAACCGATGTGAGTGCCGGTTAAGTGTTCGTGGTCACGCAGAAAATCAGCCAAGTGCAGGCGCGGTTCAAGCGTGGCTTGAATCGTCCGACCGTTGACCTGAAAGCTAACGGGTTTTTTGTTCACGGCCATGGTGCTCCGTCATGTTCAACGCGTTCTGCGCGGCGTCGCGTTTCTGCGTAGTCGGCTATTTCGGGCAAAATAAAATGATCAATCAGCAAGGTTTGTAACACGGGCGTCAACGCGGGTTGTTGATGCGCGGAAAGAAACGTACCACGTAATCTCGCCAGTGCGGCTGCCTCCAGCGGTGCGGTGCAAATCAAAGGAGGCATTGGTGTTGGTGTGGTTTGTTCAACAATACGCACTTGCGCTGCAAAGGCCGGGTCGCCTGCGCGAATGAGATCGAACACATAACCATCCAGTGGCCCCACGTCGATTTCACCGGCAACCAATGCCTTGATAATGCCGCGCGCATTCATCAAATGACCAACAATTTTTTTGTATTGCGCTTGCGGGTATTTGTCGAGTAACAGATAGCGAAAGGCAAAATAACCGGATTGCGAATCTTTGAGTGTGTAGCCCGCAGTTCCACCGAAGGTGTCGGCGAGTGTTTGAAACGGTGAATCAACATGAACGGCTAAGTCACTCATGTACACCGAGCGACCAGCGTATCGCGTCGGTGTTGGAATGGGTGCGGCGATTAATGTGGGCGATGGATCACGCAATGAGGCAGGTAAGCCACACATTTGCACGATCCCTAAATCATCACGCGACCATAAATCAGAGAGCAGCAATGGGGGTTCGTGTTCAACAAATTGAATGGGTACGGCGGCGTGTTGAGCAGCCCATTCAATCAGGGTGCGCCATGCAGCTTTGGCGGCAGGTGAGACCGAATACATTCTGGCGTTGGCTAACAGCGTCATGATGCGCCTTTTTAAGTGGTGTGGATTGCAGCCGCAGCGCGTTGAAGCGCGACAAAATGCATTTGGCGCTCATAGGCATCTTCACCCATTCCTGCCGCTTCTACCGCTTGCATGGCGCGGTGTGCATCAAATTGATCAGCAATTCCGCGTGCGTCGTGAATGACGTAGGGCTTACCATTGGTTGCACCGATGACTGCGCGACAAATTTTTCGGGCCGGATCGATTAAAACGCCACCAATGGCCTCAGCAAACTCACCAGTTTTTCGGCAGAACTTCCAGTAGCCCCACCGTGCATTGGCAGAAAATTTTTCGATACGAACAGCAATTAAAATTTCATCCATACCGAGCGCAGTTTCAAACGCACCGAGTAAAAATTCTTCCATGCGCATTTCACGTCGTCCGTTCGGGCCGCCGATGATGGCTGTGGCATTGAGTAATGACAGCGTGCTCACCCAATCGGCAGCCGGATCAGCATGTACCAAACTGCCACCAATCGTGCCGCGATTGCGAATCGCGCGATAGGCAATATCCGCGGCCACTTTCGGCATCAGTCCACGCGTGGCATCGGGTACGCGTCGATCTTCAATGCGCGCATGCGTGACACAAGCGCCGAGTGTGACGGCCTCCGCGGTTTCTGTGGCGCTGGATAATTCTTGAATCGATCGTAGGTCGACGACACCTTGCGGTTGTGCTAACCGTAAGTTCAGCATCGCACCAAGTGATTGACCGCCTGCCATGGCCTTGACCATGCCATCGCCTTGCGCGATCTGCGACGTTGCAGCGGCCAGATCGTTGGGACGATCGTAGTCAAATGCAGCCGGCTTCATGCAGCTTGCCGCAAACGCGCGGCCTCAATGGCTGCAAGCACACGACGTGGGCTCGCAGGGCTGGTCGTTAATTCAGCACCAAGCGGTGCCAACGCATCGTTAATGGCGTTGATGATGGCTGCAGGGGGTGCGATGGCACCGCCTTCGCCGATCCCTTTTTGTCCAAACTCGGTATACGGCGACGGTGTGGACATGTGCACGATGCGTGGTTCGGGGACTTCCGTGGGGCCGGGCAACATGTAATCAGCCAAGGTGGATGCTAACGGTTGACCCTCGCTGTCATACGGCATTTCTTCGTATAACGCCGTGCCAATACCTTGTGCCGTTCCGCCGTAAATTTGTCCATCCACCACCATTGGGTTCACCAAGGTGCCGCCGTCTTCAACGATCACATAATCCAAAATTTCGCTGTGACCAAGCGCGGTGTCTAATGCAATCACCAATGCATGGCAGGCATACGAGAACGTTCCCGAATCGCGCAGCGTTTTATAACCGGCGGTGACTTCAAGACCTGCAGGGTCGACATCGGCAGGCAGCAGTTGTGGCTTGCGGTACCAAATGTGCGCCACTTCGGCGAGTGTCATCGAACGATCGGTACCAGCCACGCGTACTGCGCCGTGTTCAAGCACCAGATCTTGCTCGGCGACTTCCATGATCTTGCCGGCGATTTTTTTGACGCGGACAGCAATTTCTTTGGAGGCCGTGGCAACGGCGCCACCCGACATCACCATGCAGCGCGAGCCCCATGTGCCAGTGGAGTAGGGCGTGAGACCGGTATCGCCATGAATCACACGCACGTTTTGTGGATCCACACCAAGAATTTCATTGGCCACTTGCGCCAAGGTGGTTTCTAAACTTTGGCCATGCGATTGCGCGCCGATGCGCACTTCAAACACGCCATCGGGTGACAGTCGTGCGAAGCATTGTTCGTGACCCGGCACCATCGGAATCCCCCAGCCGGCATAGACCGAGGTGCCGTGTGCGCCTTGTTCGCAGTACACCGATAGACCGATACCAATACGGCGACCATCGGGTAAACCAGCTTTTTGTTTTTCGCGCCAGGCGGGCAAATTGATGGCTGAGATGGCCTGACGCACAGACTCGGGATAATCGCCCGAGTCGAAATGTTTTTTGGTGATGTTGTCGAAGGGCATTTCGTGCGGTTGCACCAGATTACGCAAACGCACTTCAAAGGGTTCGATGTTCGCTTCGCGTGCAACAGCGTCTAACATGAGCTCGAGGGCAAAGCATACGCCGGTGCGGGCCACACCACGATACGGCAGGATGGGTGGCTTGTTGGTACACGCCGACCAAGTGTGACAACGGTAGTGATCCATTTTGTACGGCCCAGGCAATATAGATCCAACTTGCGCGGCCTCAAGACAGGCAGAAAACGGATACAACGAATACGCACCAGAATCGACCGTAGCATCGCAATCAATACCAATGAGCTTGCCATCTCGCTCAGCGTATACGGTGATGTCGTAATCGTGTTCACGACAATTGGTACTAGCAACGAGTTGCTCTCGTCGATCTTCTAACCAACGCACTGGTTTGTGTAGATTTCGTGCAAGCCAACCCAAACATATTTCTTCTGACAGCAAAATGCCTTTGTAGCCAAAACCGCCACCGACATCGGGCGCGATGACACGGATGGCGCCTTGATCGAGTCCTAAACATTCCGAGAGGCCAGCGCGATTAATGTGCGGCATTTGTGCTGAGCTATACATTTCGAGCTGACCCAAACGCGTATTCCATTCGCACAGTACACCGCGACCTTCCATCGGTGCCATCGATTGCCGCGCAGTACGAATGTGACGACGAATTTGAATCGGTGCCGAGGCTTTGGCCGCAGACAAATCGTCGTCATACAAGGTTTCTAGAAAGACGTTATCGCCCCAATGCTCGTGCACCAGTGCCGACGGTGCGGTGCGCGCTTGCACCATATCTACTACGGCGGGTAATTCTTCGTAGTCGACAAATACTTGTGCGGCAAGATCTTCCGCTTCTGCGCGTGTTGCCGCGACACACATCGCCACTGGCTCGCCTACATGGCGCACTTTATCTTTAGCCAGTGGCCAAAGATCGGAGGGTTTAAATCCGGGTAAACCGGAAATCGCGCGGATGGGTTGCACACCACGTAGATCCTCCATGGTGAACACGCGATCTTCTGCACCAGCGGGTTTTTCAATACTCACAATACGTGCATGCGCGACAGGCGAACGAGCAAAAGCCACTTCAAGCATGCCGGGGCGATGAATGTCGCCAACGAATTCACCCTGGCCACGTAAATAGCGATCGTCTTCTTTACGCGCTAATCGTGCACCAACGCCTTGTGTGCTCGAGGATTTCATGCCGCTTGCGCCTGCGGCAAGATCGACGCATCGGCATCAATGCGTACCCCCTTACGCACACAAAATGCAGGAGTCAACATCCGCTCGGCTTTGACTTGATGGCCTTCATTATCTTGTAGGGTCCAAACGCCACGCTCGTCATTCAGTATCGACACATCGGCCGCCACACCTGGCTTGAGGGTGCCGATCGTGCCTGAGAGTCCGACCATTGCTGCGCAATTGGAGGTCACCATTGGGACAACTTGTTCGAGCTGAAAGCCAATCGCGAGCATCGAGGTCATGGCCGAGACCAATGAAAACCGCGTGGTGCCAAAAAACATATGCTCCGTATCGGGATGGGAGTCAGGTGTACCGCGTGGTTTTGGAACGCGGGTGTTGTAGCCGTGCATGTCTGCACCGAGCGTGTCTGGGATGATGCCTGCATCAACGACGCGACGCGCGCTATCAAAACTAAAATGTGATCCATGACCTACGTCGACCTTCAGACCCTTGGCAAGCGCTTCTTTGACGATGGGATGCAGCTTGCCGTCTTTATTGACAAAGCTGCCGGTGTGCTTAGAAAAAGGGTGCGACAAAATGTCACCCGCTCTTAATAGCTTGACCACATCAGGCAAGATACTGTCCGGGTCCACGCCATTGGTGCCGGATTCTGGCAAAGGCCACAGTTGGCCGAAGTGAATGTAAAGCGGTAGATCGGCGAGTGTGCCAATTTGCGCCGAAAGCTTCATCACTTCGAGTCCCCAGCGCGCAAAGCCACCAATTTCTGCGTGTGCTTTAAAACCACGCACGATATCTGGATTTTCTTTGGCCGCGCGCACGGTTGCGTCGACGTCGACACAATCGGGTTTGTATAACGAAGGGTAATAGTGGCCTTCCATCCCCCCCACGAGGTAGGCAGATAAAAACGCCAGTACATTGCTTTTTTTCGCGTTGACAACAAATTCACGAAACGCAGGCAATGTCATGCAGGAGGGTCCGCCTTGATCAATGATGGTCGTGACCCCTGAATGTACGCCGGCTAAATCAGCATCCAGTCCAAATCGGCCGGTGACGTGCTGAAAAATGTGACCATGCGTATCAATGAGACCTGGTAAGACTAACTTTCCGGAGACATCGATCACTTGTTTTGCTGCGGAAGGAACGATGTTGGCCTGAACGGCGGCGATTTTGCCGTCTTTGATGGCGACATCAAATTGTCCATCGCGTTTTTCTGCTGGATCGATGACACGGCCACCACGCAACAAGAGGTCATAATTCATCTGCGACTCCTTCATTGAAGATCATCGGACTGCGCGAGTTTTGCGCAGTAAGGACAGCCCCCATCACCTGCCTCGACGGCGGTTGTTCGTGTACAAACTATCTCCATTTATTATAGCCTGAGCGACGCGGTTGCAGCAGGTACTGTGCAACGGGTGGTGCGAAACACCGCCACGCGAGTTCAGCGATAATCACGACGATGAAAACACAAGTTGCGATTATTGGGTCAGGTCCTGCGGGTTTGCTGCTGGGGGCGCTGCTGCATCAAGCCGGGATTGATAATGTCATCATCGAACAACGAAGCCAAGACTACGTGTTGGCACGTATTCGAGCTGGCGTCCTCGAGCAAGGCACGGTCTCCATGTTGGACGCGCTTGGATTAGGCACGCGCATGCACGCCGAAGGCTTGGTGCATGATGGGATCGAGCTAGCGTTTGGTGGCGCACGCCATCGCATCGATCTTTATGGACTCACCGCACAGGCCAGCGGCGTTGGTCAGCGGGTGATGGTCTACGGTCAAACCGAAGTCACGCGCGATTTAATGCAAGCGCGCGCCACCCATCAATTACCAACCATCTACCAAGCAGACGCGGTCACACTGCACGAATTTGACGGTAACAAACCCCAAGTAACTTGGGTCCGTGATGGTGTCACGCAAACCCTGCAGTGTGATTACATCGCAGGTTGTGACGGTTTTCATGGGGTAGCCCGTGAAACGGTGCAATCGCGCATTCAAGTCTTTGAGCGGGTGTATCCCTTTGGCTGGTTAGGGGTACTGTCAGACACACCGCCGGTTTCGCATGAGTTGATCTACGCGAATCACACACGTGGATTTGCGTTGTGCAGCATGCGTTCGCATACCCGCAGTCGGTATTACATTCAGTGCGCCTTAGAAGACCGCGTCGAACAATGGAGCGATCAAGCCTTCTGGGATGAATTGCGTCGACGTCTTGATCCAGAAGCGGCAGAAAATTTAGTGGTTGGACCTTCGATCGAAAAAAGTATCGCGCCACTGCGAAGTTTTGTCGCTGAACCAATGCGCTTTGGCCGATTGTTTTTAGCTGGGGATGCCGCGCATATCGTGCCCCCGACCGGCGCGAAGGGGTTGAATCTCGCGGCGAGTGACGTACGCTATTTAGCGCATGCCCTGATTGCGCATTATCGTGATCGCACTGATCAAGGTCTGAATGATTATTCGGCAAAAGCCTTACGTCGCGTTTGGAAGGCTGTGCGTTTTTCTTGGTGGATGACTTCGATGATGCATCGTTTTCCCGACACTGGAACGTTTGGGCAACGTGTACAAGAAGCCGAGCTTGATTATTTGGTTCAGTCGCGTCCAGCCGCCATGGCCTTGGCTGAAAACTATGTGGGATTGCCGTTTGAGGATGATGCACTCAAATAAAGGAGCGCGAATGATTGCAGTGATTTTTGAATTCACGCCTGCCCCGGGCCGAACGAACGATTATTTTGATTTAGTCGAATTACTGAAACCTGAATTAGCCAAAGCCGAGGGCTTTATTTCGATTGAGCGCTTTGAAAGTATCAGCTCGCCAGGTAAGTACGTGTCGTTGCAGTTTTGGGAAAATGAAGCGGCGGTGACGCGCTGGCGCAATGTGGAATTGCATCGCATGGCGCAAAAAGAAGGTCGCGCAGGGATTATTGGCAGTTATCGGCTGCGCGTTGCCGAAGTCACGCGTGATTACACCATGCAAACGCGCGACCAGGCACCATCAGATAGCCGTCTGCAGCACGGTTAATTCATGCGCACTGCACGTCGATCCCATGTTTCAGGATTGACGAAATTTTTGGGTGGCTCACCGCGCAACAGACGGACCACTTCGTTTGCAGCGCCTTCACTCATGCGTTCCATGGCCTCGATTGTGAGCCCTGCTTGGTGCGGTGTGAGAATCACGTTGTCTAGATGCATCAATGGGTGATCGCTGCGTAGCGGTTGTTGATCAAACACGTCCAACGCTGCACCTCGAATACGACGCGCGCTGAGCGCCTCAACCAACGCTGCTTCATCCACGACAGGGCCGCGCGCGACGTTAATGATCGAGGCTTGTGCACGCATGCTGGCGATACGCGCCCGACTGGCCAAACCCTTCGTTTGCGCGGTCAGGGGGCAGGCCAACACAATGAAATCGCTTTGTGAAAACAAGGTCTCCAGATCCACTCCACGAACGTGTTTGGGTAAGTTGTTTAAGTTGCGCTGAAACCCCAGTGCCTGCATGCCAAAGCCTTGCGTGCAAATATTGGCCACAATTTGGCCAATCGCACCAACACCCACAATACCGACCGTCTTGCCACACAGCTCGATGCTGTGATCAGAAATTTCGCGCGCCCGGTCCCAACCTTGCGTGCGGATAGTGGCATCCATGCGGTGCGTGCCGCGCGCAATCATTTGCATGCACGCGGTGACGTGTTCTGCCACGGTTTGTGCGTTGACACCAGGCACGTTCGCCACAGGAATGCCTAAGCGTGTCGCTGACTCCATCGGGATTAAGTCAACGCCAGCGCCATGACGCACCACACCGAGTAAGCGATTGGGACGCTCAAATAAATCGTCGGGTAATTTGCTGCGAACCACCAACACATCGGCATCACCTATCATCGATCGCAAAGTGTCTGGCGATGCGTTCGGCGCCAAAATCAGCTCAGCGACCTCGCGCATGATGTTTTCACCGATGGCCACGGTGGGATTCGTGAGAAGAACTTTCGGGCGTTTGGTCGTCATGAAAAAATCTTTCTAGAATTTATTTTTGTAAATCGGGTGGAGTCGCTTCGACATAGGGTAAACGCGCACGTGCTTTGGCACTGGTGGGACCGGCCGAACCACCGCCGCGGATGTAGCGCTTGGTGGCATCCTGAAACGGTTGATACGCCCAATTGGGGCTATCCGTTGATCCAGCAGATACTTGCGCAAGAAACCGGCGACGTTTTTGACTTTGAAGAATGCGCGCGTGAATGTCTTCTGGATCCCATTGGTGTAGTACACGCTGTTTTAATTGTGCCTCAATGTCTTTGTAAGCTGTTTGTCCAGCGAGATCGTGTAATTCGTCAGGATCATTGGCAAGATTAAATAACATCGGCGGCAAACCGCGCGTGTAAATGTATTTCCAGTCGCCTTCGCGCACCATCCGCGAGGCAGCACACACGCCTTCAGAACTGTACTCAGCAATCACTGCGCGTTGATTCGGTAGCTCGGTACCATCAATGAGAGGCCAAAGATTTTTTCCGTCAATCGGATCGATGGGAGTGAATGGAGCGCCCGCCTTGGCCACATGCATAAATGTGGGCAAAAGATCCACCAATGACACATGCGATGTCACGCGCTGCGGCTGTTGTTGATTCGGTTGCGCGATGATTAAGGGCACGCGCGAAGACCATTCAAAAAACGTTTGCTTGTACCACATGCCGCGCTCGCCCAGCATTTCGCCGTGATCTACGCCAAACACCACGAGCGTATTGTTGGCTAAACCAGTTTCATCGAGCACCTGTAACAGACGACCGACTTTGTCATCCATATAGCTGGTCATGGCGTAGTAAGCGTGCCTTGCGTGGCGCACATGTTCATCGGTGACGGTGTGTAAGTTTTGCCCGTGTGCGTAATACAACCAGCGGCTGTGTTCATCCAGCGCTTCAAGCGGGATGGGCGCCACCCGAGGGGCGTCAATGTCATCTGGTGAATAGCGATCCCAGTGTTCTTGAGATGCCACAAAAGGCGGATGCGGGTGCGTGAATGATGCCGTCAAGAAAAACGGTTGATGCTCTGGCGCACGGGCTAAGTCGTATAAACGTTGAATGCTGTGATATTCGACTTCATCATCGTAATCAATTTGTAGGCTACGCACACAAGAACCAGATTCCACCACGGGGCGCATGCTCACACCGGTGGGACGATATTCCGGACCTTGCAGCCAATCGGGTGTCCACGCAAAATCAGAAGGATAGATGTCGGTGGTTAAACGTTCATCAAAGCCATGTAGTTGATCGGGGCCGATGAAATGCATTTTTCCGGACAAGATGGTCCGGTACCCGGCATCGCGTAAGTAATGCGCCATGGTGGGTAAACTCGCAGGAAACTCGGCGGCGTTATCCCAAGCCTCGATGGCGTGTGGTAACCGACCCGTCATCATCGATGCACGTGAGGGTGCACAAATAGGAAAGTTGCAATAGGCACTTTCAAACACGGTGCCACGTGCAGCAAGCGCATTGAGATGCGGTGTTTTAGCCACCGTATTGCCATAACAAGGAAGCGCTGGTGCGGCCAGTTGATCGGCCATGATGAACAGGATGTTTTGGCGTGAGGACATAGGAATGTGGTGGGTTTGTCTATAAGAGTCTGATCGTCAAAGATTTACGATTGCATGTGAGATAAATCGAGGCGTTGATAGGCTTCGATGGGGGCTTCATTGGCTTGCATCAGTTTTGCCATCTGCGCTAACAAGCGTTTTTCGATGACGGCATCGCGAAATGGTTGTTGTTGCTGCGGGTCGGTGAGTAAGTCGTAGAGCACGGTGGTGGTGTCTTCGTAGCCGCCACCTTGTCCTTGATGACCCGTCGGTTGTCCTTTGCTATTGCGTCGCGCAGGTACTTTCAGTAAAGGGACGCCTTGCGTAAAACCAAAGGGTGGTACTAATTGTGCGCCACGTAATTCATCCACATGAAATAGCGTTTTTAAATGCATGGGCATCAACGTATATTCAAAGAGCATTTGACGGGTCATGTCTTCGGGATAGCGAAAATACGTATAGCGTCCATCGGTGATGTTGGTGCCTGCGCCAAACATGCCATACAACGCAGCTTCACGGATCGGTTGATCCGATTGCAATAGTGGCAGCAACGAATGACCGGCAACCGTCTCGGGAATGTTGACGCCATGCAGATCAAGTAGCGTAGGCATTAAGTCGATGGTTTGCGTAAGGGCTTGTCGACGCTGACCGGCTTGCGCGACGTAGGCCGGATGCGCAATCAACAACGGGATGTGCGCGATCTCATTAAAAAACGGCATTCGATTTTTGCCCCACCAATCGTGCTCTGCTAACAAAAATCCATGATCGGTGCTGAGAACTAACGCAGTGTCTTTCCAGAGGTCGTATCGATCCATGTAATCCAACAGTTGACCAAAATAGTGGTCACACATGGTCAGTAGTGCAGCGTAGTTGGCGCGTAGCTCGGCGATTTCCTCAGCACTTTCTTCGTTGCGTTTGTAGCGTGGCCAATCAAGTATCGGTCCTTGATAACCACTGGGGTAGTGTTCGCGAAAGCGCGCGGGCGCATGAAACGGTTCGTGTGGATCAAAACATTCCAGATGCAACATCCAGTTGTTGGCGTCACGATTGCGATCTAAAAATTCAAAGCCGGCCGCAAACGTCCGCGGACAACAGAAATCCGCTTCATCTTGCATGTGCGCGCGATTGACCATCGCTTGCACGCGGCCATCTTCTTTGCCGGCGGGATGCTGCATCGGGTGGTACATCGCCAAAAAACGCGCTAGCGGCGGTTCGACCATGGCTTTCCATTTGTCCCACTCTTGCCCGCGGATGAATTCCCATGAGGAGTAGCGATTGTGATACGTCGCGCCACCGTCTTCCCAATAGTGATAATGATCAGACACTAAATGGGTGTATACCCCGGCTTGGCGTAGACACTCGGAAAACGATTGATCAAAGGGTTCAAGTGGCCCCCAGCTGCGATGTAAAAAATTTAATCGACCGGTGTGTAAATCGCGCCGTGCTGGCATGCACGGCAAGCTACCGGTGTAGTGGGTATCAAACGTGACGGCGCGTTCTGCAAAGCGCTGAAAGTTGGGCGTGTGAATGGTGTTGCCCCCATAACAGGTCAGCGCATCACGCACCAGTGAATCAAACAACACAAAAATTGTACGCATGCGTTGCTTAATCGGGACGTATGTTGGCGGACTTGACGACGCCAGCCCAACGTGTGAGGTCGCGTCGTAAATAGGCGGCAAATTCACGTGAACTGATGGGGTCAGCCACTGTCATGCCATGTTGAGCCAAGCTGCTACGCACGGCGGGCATCGCCAATGCCTTTTGGATTTCTGTTGATAGTTGTTCGATGATGGCGGTCGGTGTGCCGCGCGTGGCGAAATAACCGATCCATTGATCCGCTTCAAAGTCAGGCACACCGGCTTCGCTCATGGTGGGGACATCGGGTGCAAAGTTGGTGCGTTTTGCGCTGGTGACAGCTAAAGCACGTACGCTGCCCGCTTTAATTTGTGGAATTGCCACCGCGGCATTGGCAAAGTGCATGTCCACTCGACCCGCCATTAAATCGGTCATGGCTTGCGGTCCGCCTTTGTAGGGCACGTGCACCATGTCTAATTTATAGGCTGATTTAAGCATCTCGCCAAAAAGATGCGCAGGTGATCCATTGCCCGCAGATGAAAACGTTAATTTGCCCGGCTTGGCGCGTGCCATCGCAATCAGCTCTTGTACCGTATTCACGCCCAAATTATTGGGTACCACCAGCACCGCAGGCACCCAAGTGGCTAAAGCAATGGGTTCGAGATCACGAAAAACTTCGGCGGCGTTTTTTCCTTGCAGTGCTGAATTCATGTTGAGTGCACTGGTCGTGAGTAGCAGCGTATAACCATCGGCGCTCGATTTGGCGACTTGTTCTGCTCCAATTGCGCCACCGGCCCCGGTTTTGTTTTCTGCAAGAAACGGCTGACCGAGGCTGGATTGCAGTCGTTCGCCAACTACACGACCAACGGTGTCCACTAGTCCCCCAGGTGGCCAAGGCACGATGACGCGAATGGGCTTGGTTGGATACGTCTGCGCAAGCAAAGCTATGGGTACAAATAAACAGCTCAGCGCAACGCATATCGCGTACAGCAGTCCGCTGCGTTGACGTGATGAGTGTGTGCAGAATAGAGCGCGCATTTAAATATCCTTATGCAATTGCAACGCGGTAGCGCTTAAATTGATTGAAATCGGGATCAAACCCCAAGCCGGGTACGTCGCCCAGTTGTACGTGACTTTCACTGACGTTGCGCATCGGACCACAGAGGTCTTGGCGTAATGGATTGGGATTGGCGTCGACTTCGAGCTGACCATCGCCGCCAACCGCGGCGAGTAAATGGGCTGAAGCCACTAAGCCAATGCCTGCGCCAAGATAGTGGGGGCAATACCGCGCACCCGCCTTGATAATTTTTTTTGCAATCGGCAGACATCCAGTCAAACCACCCCATTTAGCTAAATCCGGTTGCACCACACCGAGAGCGTGTGCCTCGAGTGCGTGATCAAAGCCTGAAAAACTGGCGATGTTTTCACCTGCAGCCAATGCACAAGGCGCAAGGCGGGCAAGCTGTTGCCATTCGCTCCAAGGACGATCTGCACGCAAGGGTTCTTCGATCCAACGCAATTCAAATGGAGTCAATGCGTTGCACTGTGTGATGGCGCTCGATAAATCCCATGCCTGATTGGCATCGACCATCAATGGGGCAGCACCAATCACTTCGCGCAGTGCGCTTAAGTTACGTACATCACGATCGGCGCCAAATCCAATTTTTAGTTTGAATGCGCGATACCCTTCGGCCCACCGTTGTGCAGCGAGTTGTTCAGGGTGGGTGGGGTTCAGACCGCTGGCATAAACCGGTACGCGGTCGCTGTGACCACCGAGCACGCGCCATAACGGTTGTTTCAGGCGACGCGCATGTAAATCCCAAAGCGCCGTATCGATGCCAGCAATACATTGCGCGATCGGGCCGGGTTCTGCGCTTTGAATGGCAAGGACGGCTGAGTTTGCAGTGAGCGTTAAAAACGCCGCTTCGGGTGATGCAAACGTTGCACCTTCGAGCATGGGTGCAAAGATGGATAAAGCTAAGCGGGCGCGATGCTCGGCACCAACGGTTGGAAAATTGCACCAAATTTCTCCAAATCCTTGGATACCCTCTTGATCGGTCACGCGTACAAACACCGCAGGACGATCGTGCATGATGCCGAACGAAGTTTGTACCGGCGTATCAATCGGCAAGCGATAAACGAACACCTCAACGGTTTTGATCAATAGCACCATGGGCAGCCTTTACGGATTGAGATCCATGTCAAAGCGAATATAGTCGCCACGATAAGTGACTTCACCGAGATACAGCACGGATCCATCCGGTGCGTGAAAAATTCGCCGTACTTCAGCCACGGGTGCATTGAGCGGTAGTTGAAGATGTTCAGCGACTTCCACATCTGCCGTACCGATGGTGAGGGTTTGATGCGCTTTGGCAATGCGCACGCGAGGCAAGTCGAGTAACACCGGCACCACGGTTTCGCGACGAAAACGTTTGGCGGCCATTCGAAACACCCGTTCGTCTAAATA
>CANIIA010000010.1 GCA_947467435.1 Betaproteobacteria bacterium | reverse complement strand
GCCAACAGCGACATGAAAATGGAATCCTTAACCACCTGGATGGCGCAGAACAAAGAGATCAAAAAGGTCTACCTGATCAACCAAGATTATTCGCATGGCCACGCCGTCAAAAAAGCAGCGCGCGAGATGCTTCGCATCAAGCGGCCCGATATACAAATCGTGGGCGATGACCTTCACCCGCTGGGTCAGGTGAAGGATTTTTCACCGTACGTAGCCAAGATGAAGCAAGCTGGTACTGACACCATCATTACTGGCAACTGGGGCACCGACATGACCTTGCTCGCCAAGGCGGCAAAAGATGCCGGTCTGAACGCCACGTTCTACACCTATTACGGTGGCGGTTTGGGCGCACTGCCAGGCATGGGTGAAGCCGCTGAGGGGCGCGTCAAGCAAATCACCGAGTGGCATGAAAATATTGTGCCGAACAAAACAGAAAAATTTGCTGTGGCGTTCGAGCAAAAATATAAAAATGACTTCTACTACCTACGCGTACGCACATCGATGCAGATGCTCGCCAAAGCCATCGCCGATGCGCGCTCTGATGATCCGAAAAAAGTAGCGCTCGCACTGGAAGGCATGAAGTTTGAGGCCGACACAGGTGAAGTTGAAATGCGTAAACAAGATCACCAGCTGATTCAACCGCTGTACTTATCGACGGTGTACAAAACTGCCGCGCGAGGTGGTCCCAAAGAAGTGAAATACGACGTTGAAAACACCGGCCTCGGATTTAAAACTGATGCTCGCCTCGAGGGCTACACATCGGCACAACCCACTTCGTGCCAAATGAAACGTCCTTAATTTTTTGGGCGGTCCACGAAACACGAAGCAACAATGACGTACACATCATCACGGGGGCTGTATGCCCCCGTTTTTTTTTACAGCGCTGACAAACAACCAGCGCGTGAGGATTGCTTTTGAACCCAACAGATCAACGCGATCGAGTGTGTTTGCGTAGCAGGCTAATGCACTACCTGCGGATGTGTTGCGCACTGATACTCGCCATCATGGGCTTACCTGCACAAGCGCAAACGCGACTTGCATTCATTGATCCACTGTCCGGTCCATTTGCGCTCACTGGTGAATTAGCACTACGACGTTTACGCGATGAGGTGGCGCTGCGTAACGCGCTACCGACGGCGCGCAACGCATGGGAGGTTCTTGCGTTGGATAACAAAGGCACTGTGCAAGAGAGCTTAATCGCGCTGCGCCAAGCCATCGATCAAGACGCACGTGTGATCATACAAGGTCAAAGTTCAGCAGTGGCCCATGCGTTGATCGAAGCCATTCATCGACACAACGAGCGCGATCCGGCACGCGCTGTGTTGCTACTCAATTACGCGGCAACCGACCCCGCCCTGACGGAAGCGCGATGTAGTTTTTGGCATTTTCGGTTTGATGCACATTTGGGGATGCGCATGGAGGCATTGACAGCACACATCGCACGCACGCCTGAGGTGAAACGCGTTTATCTCATCGTCCAGGACTACGCCTTTGGTCATGAGTTTGCGCGCGCTGCGCGCGCATTACTTGCACTGCGTCGACCCGATATACAAATTGTCGGTGAAGATCGACATGCACTGGGTCAAGTGCGTGACTTTGCGCCGTACATTGCCAAAATGCGCGCCGCACATGCCGACACGGTACTCACTGGTAATTGGGGGCCCGATCTTAATTTGTTGGTCAAAGCGGCGCGTGAATCTAGCAGCGCGCTGCGTTTTTATACCTTTTACGCAGGCAGCCCGGGTGCCGTGAGCGCAATGGGCGAGGCCGCCGCGGGACGTGTGATTGATGTGACCGATTGGCACATCAATGCCACCACGCGCGCTGAACAACAGCGCGCCGAAAAATTTCAAGCCCGTTACGGCACGGATTATCACTTTGCGCGCTTACATACCCTGGTGCAGATGCTGCACGCAGCGACGCTGCAAGCGCAGAGCACACACGCCTTACCGATCGCGCTCGCCTTAGAAAATCGTCGCTTTATGGGCGAGACGGGCGAAGTACAGATGCGTCGCTTTGATCATCAACTGTTGATGCCCTTATACATCGCTGAACTCGCAAAACGCGAAGGAACACAGATTGCATCCGAATCCAGCGCGTTGGCTTGGCGTACCCTGCAAACGATTCCCGCCTATGTTGCGACGCAGCCAACATCATGCCAATTAAATCGCCCGAGCCGATTACAATAAAACGCGTGTCGTCAGTCGCCGCCGGATGAGCACCCACTAGAGGTGCCAAGTTTTTTGGAGAGACCGTGGAATTTTTCCTCGTACAGCTATTTAACGGCGTGAGCTACGGCTTATTGCTGTTCATGCTCTCATCGGGCCTGACGCTGGTGTTCTCGTTGATGGGCGTACTCAACTTTGCGCACGCGAGTTTTTATATGCTCGGGGCGTACTTTGCCTTTCAGATCAGCACCTGGACTGGCTTCTGGGCAGGCCTGGTCGTTGCACCTTTGCTCGTCGGCGCCTTGGGGATGTTGGTCGAACGGGTTGGATTGCGACGGGTGCATGCGCACGGCCACGTGGCCGAATTATTGTTTACCTTTGGCTTGGCCTATCTGATCGAAGAAGCAGTGCATTTGATTTGGGGCCGTGCCGCATTGCCGTATCACGTACCGGCGGCATTAGATGGTCCGCTATTTCAAATCGCAGATTCGCCTTATCCAATGTACCGCGTCTTCATGATGCTGATTTCGGTCAGCATGCTCGTGGCGGTGTGGCTCACGCTGACGCGTACGCGGATCGGCTTAGTGATTCAAGCCGCGCTCACGCATCCCGATACGGTGCAAGCGCTTGGTCATAACGTGCCACGTATTTTTATGTTGGTGTTTGGTGGCGGTGCGGCGCTCGCAGGATTAGCCGGGGTCATTGGTGGTGCGGCCTTTGTCACCGACCCCAGCATGGCGATTGCGGTTGGGCCGATCGTGTTTGTGATTGTGGTGGTCGGTGGGATGGGTTCGTTAGCGGGTGCGTTTTTCGCCTCACTACTCATTGGTTGTCTACAAACGTTTTCGGTCTCGCTGGATTGGACACTGGCTGGTTTGCTCACTACGCTCGGTTTTTCGATGGGCCCCGACACACCGCTGTGGTCGGTGTGGAGTATTAAGCTCTCGCAAGCCGCGCCCGTACTGCCGTATCTGATCATGGTGTTGATGTTGATTTTTCGACCCCGTGGGTTGATGGGAACGCGCGACGAATGAACACAACGCTACGCTATCGACCGCTCAACCTTGGACGTTGGTTGCTCTGGGGTACCACCGCATTGATCTTTGTACTTGCACCACTGTTTTCTGATGCCAGTTTTGCGCTCACCCTACTTTCGCAAATGGGCATCCTGATTATTTTTTCGCTCTCGTACAACATGTTGCTTGGGCAAAGCGGCATGTTGTCGTTTGGCCATGCGGTGTATTCGGGCTTAGGTGCTTACATTGCGGTACACGCGCTCAACTTCATTGGTAAAGGCACGCTGCATTTTCCGGTGAGTTTGCTGCCCTTGATTGGCGGCTGTGCTGGCCTCGTCTTTGGTTCGATCTTTGGTTACGTCACCACCAAAAAATCTGGGACGACCTTTGCCATGATTTCTTTGGGTATCGGCGAAATGGTGTTTGCCTGCGTCTTAATGTTTCCAGGATTCTTTGGTGGTGAAGGCGGCATCACCACCAACCGCGTGGTGGGTTCTGCCGTATTGGGCGTCACGTATGGTCCGGCCATTCAGGTGTACTACTTGATTGCAGCTTGGGCGTTCATCTGCATGATCGCGATGTTTGCGCTGACGCAAACACCGTTAGGGCGCATGGCCAATGCCGTGCGTGATAACCCCGAGCGCGCAGAATTTATCGGCTACAACACGCAACGCGTACGCTACATTCAACTGATGCTGTCGGCGTTTTTTGCTGGGGTTGCGGGCAGTTTGTCTTGTATTAACTACGAAATCGTCTCGGCAGAAAATGTATCGGCGATTCGCTCAGGTGGCGTGTTGATCGCCACATTTATTGGCGGTGTGGGTTTATTTTTTGGGCCGATTCTTGGCGCCATTTTATTCACCTTATTTGCGATTGCGTTATCGAGCTTTACGAAAGCTTGGTTACTGTATCTTGGGTTATTTTTTCTGCTCATGGTGCTATACGCACCCGGTGGTGTGGCTTGGTTGGTGGCGATTCAACTGCCCGTGTTACGCGCTCGCCGCTTGACGGATCTTCTGTGGCCGTACTCTTTGGCCATCCTGGCGGCTGCGGTGTGTGTGATCGGGTTAGTGGGTAGCGTTGAAATGTTGTATCACGCAGCGCTCGAATCCGGTGGCGATCGCCACATCCAATGGTTCGGTCTCAACGTTGATGTGCGCACACCCACCCCTTGGCTTGTCACCAGCGCACTCCTGTTGTGTGGGGGACTGGCCACGCGTTATGCCATGCAGTTTGTACAACGTCGTTGGGATACGATTCAGTTGGCGCTTCGTCAGGTAGCAACATGAATACCAACACACCGGCATTGGCGTTACACGAGGTGCGCAAGCAATTTGGCGCGACGCAAATTATTCATGGTGTCAATCTTGTCATCGCGGCCGGTGAACGCCACGCCATCATTGGTCCCAACGGGGCAGGTAAATCGACCTTGTTTAATTTGATCTCGGGACGCTTTCCTGTGAGCAGTGGACGCATTTCTTTGCGAGGCCACGACATCACGGGTTGCACGCCTTTTCAAATTAATCGCTTGGGGCTTGCGCGCAGTTTTCAAGTCACCAATATTTTTCATCGCATGAGTGTGTTTGAAAATATCCGCTGCGCCACGTTGTGGTCACTCGGTTATGGGTATTCTTTTTGGCATCGCGTAGGTGCCTTACGTGATGTACGAGAACGCAGTGAACAAGTGATGGAACACATTGGCTTGGCGCGTCGTCGTGATATTTCTGCCGGCGTACTCACCTATGCAGAACAACGCGCGCTTGAAATTGGTATCACCATTGCCGGTGATGCGCCCGTGATCTTGCTAGATGAGCCCACCGCCGGCATGAGTCGCACCGAAGCCGCGCAAGCCATGGCGCTGATTCAACGCGTGACGCAGGGCCGCACACTCTTGATGGTCGAACATGACATGAGTGTGGTGTTTGGATTGGCCGATCGTATTTCGGTGTTGGTCTATGGCGAGTGCATTGCGTCGGGCACCCCCGCAGAGATTCGCGCGAACGCCGCCGTGCAAGAGGCCTACCTGGGTAGCTTGCATCCGCAGACCGAGGCCACGTGATGCACGCTCAGCCCCCCACATCAGCGACGCCACGCTTAGCCGTACAGGACCTACATGCGTGGTACGGCAAGAGCCATATTCTGCATGGCATCACCTTACAAGTCGGCGCAGGAGAAATCGTCAGTCTGATCGGACGCAATGGTGTGGGACGCTCCACCACACTCAAAGCCATCATGGGTATGGTCGATGCGCAAGGCTCAGTACAGTTTCAAGGCCAAGAAATGCTCGGGCGAAAAATTTTTGAAATCGCGCATCAGGGGCTTGGTTATGTACCTGAAAATCGCGATATTTTTGCATCGCTCACGGTACGGCAAAATTTATTGCTTGGTGAAAAATCAGCCGCTACGCCACACCAGCACGCAGCTTTACATGCCCCATGGCAAACCGAAGAAATGTTTGATCTCTTTCCGCGATTACGTGAACGCGCCGAGACATTAGCCGGGGTGCTCTCTGGTGGTGAGCAACAAATGCTCACCTTATGTCGTACCTTGATGGGCAACCCCACGCTGGTGATGATTGATGAGCCCACCGAAGGACTGGCACCCAAAATCGTCGAGCAGGTTGCGCGCTTGTTAGAAGCCATCCGCGCGCGCGGCGTATCGATACTTTTGGTGGAACAAAAACTCGCCATTGCCCTCGACATCTCGGCGCGGCTGTACGTGATGGGCCATGGACGCATTGTCTTTGAGGGCACGCCCGCACAAGTGCGAAACAATGCCGCGATGCGCAAAGAATGGCTCGAAGTATGAAGGGTTGCGCGCGTACGTTCGCGTAGAATTTGCCTCGTTGTGCCCTCTGTCTGCTGTTGATCTGAACGCGCTGATTTCGCCCAGCGCAGATTTGTTTTTTGGAGATTTCCATGAGTGACGCCGTAACTTACTCCGTGCGTGACGGTATTGCCGTTATTGCTATGAACAACCCACCAGTCAATGGTCTGGGCAGCGTGCTGCGCCCCGGCATCATGGCTGGCATGCAGCAAGCCGAAGCCGATCCCAACGTGCATGCGATCGTGATCATCGGCACGGCCAAAGCGTTTTCTGGTGGCGCTGATATTCGCGAATTCAACACACCCAAATCAACCATGTCGCCCACCTTGCCCGAAATTAACGAGGCACAAGATCGACTCAACAAACCCATGGTGGCTGCCATCGCCGGCTTTGCGTTAGGTGGTGGTTTGGAATTAGCGCTGGGATGTCATTACCGTGTGGCAGCCAGCAAAACACAATTGGGTTTACCTGAAGTGAAGTTAGGCATTTTGCCGGGTTCGGGTGGCACACAGCGCTTACCGCGTGTGGTCGGTGCAGCCGAAGGCTTAAAGATGATGACCTCCGGCAATACCGTCACTGCAGAACAAGGTAAAGCGGTCGGCTTGATCGATGCCGTCGCCGAAGGCGATCTACTTGAGAGCGCGATTGCATTTGCCAAAAAAATTGTCGCTGAGGGCAAAGGTGTGCGTCGCATTCGCGATATGAAGGTGCATGTCGATGGCGATGCCAAAGCGTTTTTCGACAAGGCCCGTGCCGAGATTGAAAAAACCTCGCGCGGGTTTCCAGCACCGTTGCAAATTTTAGGTTGCGTGGAAGCGGCTGTGAATTTGCCGTTTGATGAAGGACGTAAAGAAGAACGTCGTCGCTTCCAAATTTTGGTCGACGGCACTGAATCCAAAGCCCTACGTCACATGTTCTTTGCTGAGCGACAGACCAGCAAAATTCCAGACGTACCTGAAGATACGCCAACGCGCAAAATCGAACGTGCCGCAGTGATCGGTGCTGGCACCATGGGCGGTGGCATCACCATGAGCATGGTGAATGTCGGCATACCAGTGATGTTGGTTGAGACCGAGCAAGCGGCTTTGGATCGTGGCTTAGCCACCATCAAAAAGAATTACGCCAACACCGTGTCCAAAGGTCGCCTCAAACAAGCGGACATGGATCAACGCATGGCGCTCATTACGCCCACGTTAGACATGCCTGCGATCAAAGACGCTGACATTGTGATTGAAGCGGTATTTGAGCGAATGGACGTGAAAGTCGAACTCTTTAAAAAGCTCGATGCGATCATGAAGCCGGGGGCGATTCTCGCCACCAACACTTCGACATTGGATGTCGATGCCATTGCTGCCTCTACCAAACGCCCTCAAGATGTGATTGGCACGCACTTCTTTTCACCCGCCAATGTGATGCGTTTACTTGAAATCGTGCGCGGCAAAGCCACCGGCAAAGATGTGCTGGCCAGTACGTTAGCGCTCGGTAAAAAAATCAAGAAAGTACCGGTGGTGTCTGGCGTTTGCGATGGCTTTATTGGCAATCGCATTCTCGAAAAATACGGCCAACAAGCGTACTTCTTAATCGATGAAGGCTGCAGCCCACGCCAAGTAGACACGGCGATTTATCAATGGGGTATGGCGATGGGACCGCTCACCATGGGCGATATGGCTGGTCTGGATATCGGTTGGGAAATTCGTAAACGCCGTTATATCGAGCGTCCCAATTTTGTGTATTCCAAAATCGGCGATCGCATTGCCGAACTCGGTCGCTTTGGTCAAAAAACCGGTAAGGGTTGGTACTTGTATGAAGCCGGTCAACGCACGCCGATTGACGATCCTGCGGTAGATCAAATCATTGCCAACTATCGCAAAGAAATCGGCGTACAGCCGCGCAGCATTAATGACAGCGAAATCATCGAGCGCTTGATCTACGCCATGATCAACGAGGGTGCGGCCATTTTGGAAGAAGGCATTGCTTTACGCGCTTCGGATATCGACATGGTGTATCTCACTGGCTACGGTTTTCCAGCCTATCGCGGTGGCCCAATGTTTTATGCCAACACCATTGGTTTGGATAAAGTGGTTGCCGCAATCAAAGGCTTTCAGAAAGGTTATCAAGGTGGCGTGTGGAAGCTCTCGCCGTTGCTTGAAAAACTTGCGGCTGAAGGAAAAACCTTTGCCGATTTTGATGCCAAAAAATAAATCGCTGATTCAGCCTCATCCATAGGAGCGTGACCATGTCCGAAGCCGTGATTGTTTCTACTGCGCGTACACCACTGGCCAAAAGTTTTCGTGGTGCGTTCAATCTCACTCACGGCGCCACCCTGGCTGGACACGCCGTGCAACACGCCATTGCACGTGCCGGCATCGAGGCTGCCGAAGTCGATGACGTGTTGATGGGATGCGCCAATCCAGAGGGCGCGACGGGATGGGACATCGCACGCCAAGCGGCCATTCGTGCAGGTTGTCCCGTCACGGTATCCGGGGTCACAGTGAATCGGTTTTGTTCATCCGGGTTACAAACCGTGGCCATGGCGGCACAACGCATCTTGAGTGGCGAGGCTGAGGTGTTTGTCGCCGGCGGTGTGGAATCGATTTCATGCGTACAAAATCACATGAACAAGCACATGTTCAAAGACGCATGGATCGAGCAACACAAACCCGAAATTTATTGGCCGATGTTGCAAACCGCCGAATATGTTGCAAAAAAATACGGCATCTCGCGTGAAGCACAAGATCGTTACGGTGCAGAGAGTCAACAAAAAGCGGCGCGCGCGCGCGCCGAAGGCCGCTTTAAAGATGAAATCGTACCAATGGCTGCGCGCATGCAAGTCATCGACAAAGCCACTGGTACCGAAACCATCAAAGACGTGTTGTGCAGCGAAGATGAAGGTATCCGCGCTGACACCACGTATGAGGGCGTATCGCAAATCAAACCCGCCATCGAAGGCGGTGTGATTGCTGCCGGTAACGCCAGTCAATTTTCTGATGGTGCGGCGGCACAAGTCTTAATGAGCGATCGATTGGCCACGCAAAAAGGGCTGCAACCCTTGGGGGTGTTTCGCGGGTTTGCTGTGGCCGGTTGTGAGCCAGCTGAAATGGGCATTGGTCCGGTGTATGCCGTACCCAAACTCCTCAAGCGCACCGGCGTCAACATCCAAGATGTGGGCTTGTGGGAACTGAACGAAGCGTTTGCCGTGCAAGTGCTGTATTGTCGCGACACCTTGGGCATTCCCGCAGAGCGTTTAAACGTAGATGGTGGTGCAATTGCCGTGGGACACCCTTACGGAATGAGCGGTTCGCGTTTAGTTGGACATGCGCTCATCGAAGGGAAACGCCGCGGCGTGAAATATGTGGTGGTCACCATGTGTATTGGTTCAGGTATGGGTGCAGCCGGACTCTTTGAAGTCGTTTAATTTTTTTAGGATCGCACATGAAACCTCAGCGTTTACTTCGTTTGCAGTTCGTGGGCGTCGCGTTGGCGATGTTGGTTGCGAGCATTGCCTGTGCGCAAAGTACGTATCCAAATCGCACCGTCAAAGTGATCGTCCCTTGGCCCCCGGGGCAAGCCACAGATCTATCGGCGCGTCTCGTGGCCGACAAACTCTCGCAAGCACTTGGTCAACCGTTTGTCATCGAAAACAAACCCGGTGCAGGTGGTCAGATTGGCACCGATCAAGTGGCTAAATCAGCACCCGACGGATACACCATCTTGGCTGCATCGAGCGGCCCCTATTCGATCGCACCGAACCTGCAAAAATTACCGTATGAGCCATTAAAAGATTTTGCGCCAATCAGCTTAATTTCGGCCGCACCGTTTGCGTTGGTGACCCACCCGAATTTTCCTGCGGCCAATCTCAAAGAATTTATCGCTCTGGTGAAAGCCAACCCAGATAAATACACGTTTTCGTCTTCGGGTACCGGTGCCACGGCACACCTCATTACCGAATACTTTAATAGCAGCGCAGATTTAAAAGCTCGCCACATTCCGTATAAAGGCAGCGCCCCGGCACTCACTGACATCATGAACGGGCAAGTGGGCTACACCTTTGAAACCGTGGCGTCGGTGATCGGTCATGTACGCTCAGGCCGTCTCAAAGCCTATGGCGTTTCGTTTGCGCGCCGCTCATCGGCCATGCCAGAAATTCCTACGGCTGCCGAATCTGGTCTCACTGGATTTGATATTGGTGCGTGGATTGGTTTTGTCGCACCAGCAGGTACATCACGCGAGATCACCACACGCATCGCTGCCGAAGTACGCAAAGCCATGAACGCGCCCGATCTCAAAGAGCGTTACATCAGCTTAGGTATGGACGCGGTAGCCAACACGCCCGAGGAATTCACCGCCATGCTGCGTCGTGAACAAGAACGTTACGGCGCGATTGTGAAACGCGCCGGTATTCAAGCAGAGTGAGTTAAAACACAATCACACCGCGGGCATTGCGGCCGGCTTGCATGTCGGCAAATGCTTGCGGCGCTTCATCAATTTTGTAACGACGCGTAATCAACTCATCGAGTTTGAGTTTGCCGGCCATATACAGCGCCAGCATCTTCGGAAAATCAATCCGCGGCACGCACGAACCAAAGTAACTGCCTTGCAGCGATTTTTCTTCAAACACCAGCGACATCGGCTTAAGTTGCATCGCGTCGCTCGCGCGCGCCACCCCCACCACCACCGCTTTGCCGCCGCGTGCAATCACGCGGTAGGCCACCTCGGCGAGCGCCGGATGACCCACGCATTCAAAAGCGTAATCAGGACCGCCAGCGGTGAGTTTTTTGATTGCCTTCACTGGATCTTCACCCGGCACTGTCAACACCGTATGCGTTGCGCCAAACTGACGCGCCATCGCGAGTTTTTCTGCGGAAGTATCTAGGGCAATAATTTTTTCAGCCCCAGCAATGACTGCACCTTGCACCACATTCAATCCCACCCCACCACAACCTAATACCAACACGCTACTCCCAGGATTCACGCGAGCTGTATTAAACACAGCGCCCACACCGGTGGTGACAGCGCAGCCCACCAGCGCGGCGCGATCTAACGGAATGCTTGCATCGATCTTGACGAGGTTATCGACCGACAGCGTCGCGTATTCGGCCATCACACCGCAGCCAGAAAAAATATTCAACGGCCGACCCGCAGCGTCGTGTACACGCGGTTGACCCGCTGGTGGCGTCAGCAGCGCTTTGCCTTGCTCCACACACAATACGGGTCGACCACCGGCGCAAAAACGACACTGCCCGCACATATAAATAAACGAAGACACCACATGATCGCCCACTGCAAGGGTGCGCACGCCCTCGCCCACTTCGATGACCTCACCTGCAGCTTCGTGACCGAGCACGATCGGTGGGGGTAAGGCAATTGTGCCGTTGGTTGCAGACAGATCGGAGTGACACACACCACACGCGGCCAACTTGAGCATCACTTCGCCAGGGCCCGGCGAATCGATCCGTACCGTTTCAACCGTGACTGGAGCGTTTAACTCGCGACATACAACCGCTTTAGCTTGACGAGACATGCTGGCCTCACTTGTTTGATCGAATCTCTGTCGAGTATAGCGATTGTTCGCCCAATCGCGCCTCGGTTCGCTGACTTGATTGCACAGGCTACCCAGGCTCAAGTAGAGTGCAGTCCACCGTTGAGGCGCACCGCCAACTTCTGAACGCGTCTCGATAAGGCCCCTTTCCAACAGGATCTGATCATGCAAGTAAAAGACAAGCTCTATATCAACGGCGCCTGGGTCGCCCCCAGTGTCTCGACCACCATCGATGTGTTTAACGCCGGGACCGGCGCCGTGATGGGTCGTATTCCTGCAGCGGCTGAAGCTGACATGAACGCAGCCGTGGCTGCTGCACGCGCCGCCTTTGATGCCTGGTCGCAAACCCCTGTAGCCACACGTGCAGACTTTCTCAATAAAATTTCTGCGGGTTTAAAAGCGCGCAGCGACGAACTCGCCAAATGCATCGTGCAAGAAGTCGGTACGCCAATCAAAATGGCTTCGCGTATTCAAGCCAGTTTGCCGATCGCGACCTTTGCCAACTACGCCAAGATTGCACAGGAATTTGTATTTGAAGAAACGCTCGGCAACTCGATTGTGATGCGCGATCCCGTGGGTGTGGTCGGTGCCATCACGCCATGGAACTATCCGCTTCATCAGATTGCTTTAAAGGTTGCACCCGCATTGGCTGCGGGTTGTACCGTGGTGGTGAAGCCCTCCGAAGTCTCACCGTTTAATGCATTCTTGTTGGCGGAAGTGATTCATGCAGCAGGCCTGCCTGCTGGGGTATTTAATTTAGTGACCGGTACGGGTCCGGTCGTCGGTGAAGCGTTAGTGCGTCACCCCGATGTAGATGCGATTTCGTTTACGGGATCAACCCGCGCAGGTAAGCGCATTTCTGAACTTGCTGCGCAAACCGTTAAACGCGTGACCCTCGAACTCGGCGGCAAGAGCGCCTCCATCATTTTGGATGATGCAGATTTTGCCGTGGCGGTCAAAGGCACACTCAACAACTGTTATCTCAACTCTGGTCAAACCTGTGTGGCCTTAACACGCATGTTGGTCCCTGAAGCACGTTACGAAGAAGCTAAAACACTCGCTGCAGAAGCAGCCAAAGCGTTTGTGCCCGGTGATCCGATGTTAGAGACCACGCGCTTGGGCCCGCTCACCAGCGCTGCACAACTGGAACGAGTGAAAAGTTATATGGCGAAAGCCGAACAAGAAGGCGCCGAATGCATCACCGGTGGCGCTGGTCGTCCCGACGGTGTCGATGCTGGCGGCTATTTTGTGAAGCCCACCATCTACGGCAAGGTCAAGCCATCGTCGACGATTGCGCAAGAGGAAATTTTTGGTCCCGTGTTGGCCATCATCACTTACAAAGATGAAGCCGATGCGGTGCGCATTGCCAACGATACGATTTATGGGTTGGCCGCCGGCGTCTGGTCTGCCGACGCAGCACGTGCACAACGTGTGGGTCGACGTCTACGTGCCGGACAAATCGATATCAACGGTGGCCCATTCAATATGCACGCACCATTTGGCGGCTTTAAACAATCTGGCCGTGGTCGTGAAGCTGGCGTGTACGGACTCGAAGAATTCTTAGAGTACAAATCGCTGCAACTCAAAGTTTAATCAGCCGATCCATCATGCGCACCGCACTGCAATGGTTTGATCGAACGGTGCTCGATCTCGGCCGGCAGATGCGCGTGTCGTATCTGCCGCCATTGATGGTGTATCTCGCCGCAGGGGTGTCCGGACTCACAGGGATTGTGGGTACCTTTTTTGTGAAGGACTACCTCGGTCTATCCGCTGAGTTTCTTGCGGCGCTTGGCTTTTGGGTGGGATTACCTTGGGCACTCAAAGTACCCATTGGGCATTTGGTGGATTTAATCTGGCGCTGGAAAGCGCTCTTGGTTTGGCTCGGGGCTGCGTTGTTGACTGCAAGCCTGCTGATCATGTTGGGCTTGCTGACGCAGCACGCAGCGATGGCACGTGTGCTTTCGATTGAGCATTGGTACGTGCTGGCTAACGTGCTCTCGCCAATCGGCTATGTCTTACAAGATTGCGTCGCCGATGCCATGACTGTCGAAGCGGTCCCCGTTGCAGACACCGATGGCACACCGATCGATGAAGCCACCCGCAAAGTCGGTCACACCACGGTGCAAATGCTCGGGCGTGTGGCCATCATTGGCGGTAGCGTGCTGGTGTCTGCCATCAATGTGCTGGTGTTTCGTGATGTGGGCGCCATGTCCGAATCAGACAAATTGGTTGCGTATGAACAGGTGTATTTGTGGGCGCTGATCATTCCGGCGATTTCCGTCGCCGGTGTGTTACTCGCTGCTTGGTTGCAACGCCATCAAGCAGCGCATCCCATCGAGCCGGTACAAGCCAATGTGTGGATTCTAGGAGGCGGCTTCGCCTTTGCGGTCTTTTCAATCGCCATGGGTCTCTCTGATCACCCGTACAACCAAGAGATTATTTTTGTTGGGTCAATGGCAATCGTATTATTTTTAATGCGTCGATTGATGTTGGTGCTCGAGGACGATGCCGCACGCAGCATCGTCGCCACCGCGCTCATGGTGTTTGTGTTTCGCGCCCTACCCGGTCCGGGTGCGGGGGTGAACTGGTGGACGATCGATGCATTAGGTTTTGATCAACAGTTTCTGGCGACGCTCTCGCTCATCTCGAGTGGTCTCACCTTAATTGGTATGTTCGTATTTCGACGCTTCATGGCCGAACACTCGATGGCGCGCATCATCGTCATTCTCACGCTCATTGGAACGTTTCTATCTTTGCCCACGCTATCGATGTTCCACGGCCTACATCATTGGACCGCCGCTCACACCGGTGGCGTAGTAGATGCGCGGTTTATTGCGTTGATTGATGTCGCACTTGAATCGCCTCTAGGGCAAGTGGCGATGATTCCGATGCTTGCCTGGATTGCGGCCTCTGCACCAGCGCATTTGAAAGCCACCTACTTTGCAGTGATGGCTTCCTTTACCAACCTCGCTTTATCGGCTGCGCAGTTGGGGACCAAATATCTGAATCAGATCTATCACGTGAGTCGCGAAGTGAAAGACCGCAGTACCGGTGTGATTACCCAATCTGCCGATTACTCGCAACTGGGCGATTTGTTGCTGGCCTCGATATTGATTGGTTTGGCATTGCCGCTGTGCTGTGTATTGCTGTTACGTTTACTGCGGCTACGTACGGCATAAGCGCTGAGCGCGCAGTAGAATCACGCTTTGTTCAGGCACAACCGTAGGAGCTAAGCATGGGTGTCAAACAGCTGCTCGATTTGACTGGTCGCGTTGCACTCATCACGGGCGGTTCACGCGGACTGGGACTACAAATTGCCACCGCGTTGGGCGAGATGGGCGCACAAGTCGCGCTCACTGCACGTAAAGCCGATGAGCTCGAGCATGCGGTGGCGCATTTAGCCAAACAAGGCATTCGCGCCAGTGCATTTGTCTGTGATGCCAGTCAACGTGATCACATCCCCGAGACCGTCGACGCGGTGCTCAACGCATTTGGCAAGGTCGATATTTTGGTCAATAACGCCGGCGCCACTTGGGGCGCACCCGCTGAAGACCATCCGCTCGAGGGTTGGGATAAGTTGATGAACGTCAATCTCACTGGCGCGTTTATTTTTGCGCAACAAGTGGCTAAAAAATCGATGATCCCCGCGCACTGGGGTCGCATCATCAACACCGCATCGATTGCGGGTTTAATCGCAAGCGATCCACGCTTTGTAAAGACTGTGGCGTATAACGCCACCAAGCACGGTGTGATTGGCTTAACGCGACAACTCGCCGCTGAATGGGGTGTGTATGGCATCACCGTGAATGCGATCTGCCCTGGTTTTTTCCCTTCTAAAATGACCAAAGCCACCCTCGATGCAACCGGTGAAACCATGCGTGAGCTCACCCCCACGCGACGTTTAGGCAACGATGAAGATCTTCAAGGTCTTGCGGTGTTGCTCGCTTCCGAAGCCTCACGCCACATCACCGGCCAAGCGATTGCCGTGGATGGTGGCGCAACCTTAATCTAAACCCACGCACCCCATGACTACAGCCAATGCTTCAAATGCCGGCGTCGACTACGCCCGTGATTACGCCACCCGCGTGCCCTTTGCTGAGCATTTGGGTTTTCGTATCGATCATCTTGAAGATGGCTTAGCGCGCCTGAGCTGCGAGTTACGCCCCGAAATGACCAATAGCTGGGGCATGGCGCATGGTGGTGTGATCGCAACCCTGCTTGACGTGACGCTCTGTATGGCTGCGCGTACACAGCACCCCGGATCTAAGGGCATCATGACCATCGATATGTCGATTTCGTTTATCGGGCCCGGCACTTCACCACTGCGCGCTGAGGGTCGCGTGATGAAGCCAGGAAAAAATACGATTTTTGCTGAAGCAGAAGTACGCAATGGCGAAGGTGCGTTGGTGGCTAAAGCCATCGGCACATTACGCGCACGCTACCCGGAAAAATAACGCGTGGTGTTAGTGTTTATTTGGTCGAGCCAGTAGACGGCTCGGGTTCGCTACTACGCATGCTATCGCCTGCTTCGAGCGAATCGACTGACTGCGAACCATCATCGACGGTGGTTTCGATTGGCGCAGCGCCGGGCGGATCTTCAAGCGCATTGGGTAACCACATCGCAATGCCCGGGAAAAATAACACCAAGGCAACCGCGATCACCTGAATGACCATAAAGTCGGCCATGCCTCGATAGATCGTGGCGAGGTTCCATTCCTTGACCACTTGCTTGAGGTAATACGCAGACATTGCCACCGGTGGTGAGAGAAACGCTGTTTGCAAGACCACTGCAACGATGGTGCCAAACCACACCATGTCATAGCCAAGTTTTTCAGCGACTGGCGCAAGCATCGGCAGAAAAATTAAAACGATCGCGGGCCACTCAAACGGCCAACCTAATAAGAACACCATGACTAACAATAAGGCCATCGTGGCCCAAGGTGGCAGCGGAATCGATAGCAGCGCGTTAGTGATCCAATTGGCCGTCCCTAAACGTGCAAACACCGCACCAAACACGTTTGACGTCGCTGCAAGAAACAACACCATACTCGAGGTGATCAGCGTGTTCTGGCAGGCTTGCAACAAACCCTGCCAAGTAAAGCGTCCGTAACACACCACCATGATGATGGCACCCATCGCGCCTAGCGCAGCCGCCTCGGTCGAAGTGGTGAGGCCAATCAAAATCACACCCAAGGTTGCAATCGTGAGTACCGCCACCGGCACCAAACCAACGATACATTCGATGATGACCGGCTTGAGTGATTTGGGACGATCTTCAAGCGGAACAGGTGGTCCGAGTTGGGGATTGAGAAAACTACGAATCATGGTGTACGCGATGTACATCGCCGCGAGCATAAAACCAGGACCAAAAGCTGCTTCGTAGAGCTTGGCCACGGATACACCCAGCACTGGCCCCATCACCACCAACATCACCGAAGGCGGAATCAAAATACCCAAGGTGCCACCCGCCGTGATCGCACCGGCGGACATGCGCGTGTCGTAACCCGCTTTAATCATCATGGGTCCGGCCATGATGCCAAGCAGCGCCACTGTGGCACCCACCGTGCCGGCAGCGATTCCAAAGAGCGTCGCCGTGAGTAATACCACCAGATACAACGCGCCACGAACAGGAGCGAATAAATCACGGAATGCAACAAACATCCGTTCCATGATGCCGGCCTGATCGCAGATGTAGCCCATCAAAATAAACATCGGCACGGCCACAAATTCGTCCTGCTTCATCATGCCGATGGTTTGTAGATACGCCAGATCAAACACCATCGGGCCCAAACCCAACATACCAAATATGAGGGCCAAGAAAAGCAGCGTGAAGCTAATTGGAACGCCAATAAAAATCGCGCCCAACATCACCAACAACATCGCCAGCCCGAGGAGTTCTTGCGCGTTCATACCTCGACCTTTTCGCGGTGCTCAAACTCACGCCCGGTCTTGATCTGAAACCAACTCTTCATGCTTTCAGATACCCCCTGAATCATTAACAGCATCGCCGAGAGTGGGACAACCGCACGGAACGGCCAAAGAATGGGACGCCATGCGCTTGCCTCAGACGTTTCTTGCATCACGAACGAAGCCCACGCATCGTCCACACTGATCCACAACAACATCAGCATGGCCGGATAAAACAGAAAAATATAAGAGCTCAGATCAATCCAGCCTTTTTTGCGCTCGCTAAAATTTTCCCAGAGCATGTCGGTTCGTACGTGAGCACCCTTCAGTAAAGCATAACCACAGCCCAACATAAACGCACTGCCATTGGCCATATAACTGGTGTCATAGACCCAAATGGTTGGGCTGCCAAACACATAGCGCGAAAAACATTCATAACTGATCGAGATGACCAGAAACAACATGCTGAACGCAAACAGCTTGCCACTGAGATCAGTGAAGCGATCGATGCGTCGGATCAGCGAATAAAAATTTGGATTGAACTCTTGCATAAGCGCAAAACTATACAACAGAACACACGCACTGTATCGCGCCACCCCGGATACAAATCAGCGGTATGCGCCCAGACCCTCATCTCGCTGTCAGCGCTTGGTCAGCTCTGGTGCGATCACGAACCGACCCTCGGCGCGATATTGGTGCATGTACGCCAAATCAATCCACGCTTGCTGCAAAGCGATAATGACTCGGATCAAGCGCCGCGGTCATTTTCCAATAATCCACCAGACGCCAAGGCGAGACCGCCGTCACACGACCTGCCGGATTTTTATACCAGTTCTTCACGCCAGGATGGGCCCAAACCATCTGCGCATGGGCGGCATCCACACGGCGATTAAATTCCTCATACACCGGCGCACGCACTTGCATGGCGGCATGACCACCCTCAATCAGTTCGCGCACACACTGCATCACGTAACGCACTTGGCATTCGGTATGAAAAAACATACTGCCACCGTGCGACAAAATGGTATTGGGTCCTTGTAACAAAAACATATTCGGAAACTTGGGCACGGTGATCCCCAAAAACGCTTGCGGATTATCTTCGCCCCACAGACTGCGAATATTGGTGTTGTCTTCACCCACTAACGATAGTTCAGCTAACAAACGCGTCGCCTGAAAACCCGTCGCTAAGACGATGATATCCGCGGCATGACGTTGGCCGTGTCGATCAATCACCGCGCCAGGTTCTACACGCGCCACCCCACCTTCGACCAATGCCACGTTATCGCGCTTGAGTAGTTGAAACCACCCGTTATCACGCAGCATGCGTTTACCGTAAGGCGGAAAAGTCGGCACGGTTTTTTCAATCAAGTCCGGACGATCTGCAAGTTCCGCATGTAAATGCGCAAGTAATTTTTCTCGAAACGCATGACTTTCTGCATTGAGTGACACCTCAGGCTGCGTCCACGTCGGATCGACTTGCAATAACGGGTGCATCAAATCACCCGACGCCCAAAACAACAGCGCACGATACCAACTCGCAAAATACGGAATGTTGGCCAATGCCCAGCGCGTACCGGCTTGCATGGAACGATGATAGTTAGGATGCGGGAAACACCAATGCCGTCCGCGCTGAAAAATCGTCAGCTGCGCAACCTCAGGTGCAATGGTCGGTCCCACCTGCATGCCACTTGCACCAGTGCCCACCATCGCCACACGCTGACCGCGTAAATCGACGCTCGTATCCCAACGCGCGGTATGAAATACCGGACCACCAAAGGTCTGTATTCCTTCGATGTTTGGAATCGCCGGCCGGTTCAGCTGCCCCACTGCGGGCACCAGGATGCGCCCTGCCGCGTGCGTTTGTATTCCTTGCGTATCGCGAAGCGTCAGTTGCCATTCGGCCTGTGCATCGTCGTAACGCGCCGCCACGACCTCGGTTTGAAATCGAATGTGTCGACGCAGATCATATTTATCTGCGCAGTGCTCAAGGTATTTCCACAACTCATCGCGCCGGGCAAAGTGACGCGACCATTGGGCATTCGGTTCAAAGGCATATGAATAAAAATGATTGGGAATATCGACCGCACAGCCGGGGTAATTATTTTCGTACCACGTACCACCCACAGTCGCGTTCTTCTCAAAAATCGTGAATGGAATGCCCGCTTCACGTAACTTGATTCCCATGCATAAACCAGACAACCCTGCGCCAATAATCAAGACGTGGTACCGCGCGCGTGCCGCTTCGGGGATCGTGCGACGCCACGCCACACTGCGCGCGTCGACTTTTTCTGCATTGAACTCTTCCAGCAACATCTGCACATAATCATCCCCGACGGGCGCGCCAACCCCTGTGCTCAAGGCACGTCCAAACCCTGCCGGTGATAAATCATCGTGATGTGACGGCGTGTGTTGGGCACGCTGCTTTAATGTTGCAATCAAGCGCTCGCGTATGGTTTCGCACATCGCAGGTGACAAGGTGTGCATATAGTTCCAGCCACCGGTGATCTGCGAACGCGCTTGATCAAGCAAATCGGTGTCGCCACTTAATTGTGCTTGCAGTAACAGCTGCGGCACCGGATCGGCATCCATCAACGCCGCACGCAACGCCACCTCATCGGCAACGGCCTGCGCAAATTCGGCTTGGCTCACCAACGACTGTCTTGGCGCGTCACGCGACATGGGCTGTGACATGAACGTCCTCTACCGTGATGGATTACTTGTTGAGTTGCGATTGTGCCAACACTTGCTCAGCCCAACGGGTGTTGATCTGGCCCGATTGAAACGCTGGCATCGCCATCAATTGACCTAAAAAAGGCAAGGTCGTTTGAATCCCTTGCACATCAAACGCCGCCACCGCTTGGCACATGGCACGTACCGCTGCGGGACGATCTGCGGCATGCACAATTAATTTTCCTAACATCGAATCATAAAAAGGCGACACGCGATCACCTGCCTGGCAATGGGTGTCGATACGGATGCCGTCACCTTCTGGTGCGTGCCAACGTGTAATCAACCCGGGGGATGGACGAAAGCCGTGCGCGGCAGATTCGGCATTGATCCGTACTTCGATGGCGTGACCTTGCGGTTGTAGATCCTGTTGTTGCAGCGTTAACGGCGTACCGCCAGCGATACGAATTTGCCATTGCACCAGATCGACACCTGTCACCATTTCCGTGACGGGGTGTTCCACCTGAATACGCGTGTTCATTTCTAGAAAATAAAAGCGCTTGGCTTCTTGATCAACAATGTATTCCACCGTACCCGCATTACGATAACCTGCTTTCTGCGCCAACATCACAGCGCTGGCACAAATTTCGGCGCGTAATGACAGTGGTAACGAAGCAGCAGGCGCTTCCTCAATGAGTTTTTGAAAACGTCGCTGCACCGAGCAATCACGTTCACCTAAATGCAACACCACGCCGTGATGGTCAGCAAGAATCTGCACTTCGATGTGTCGCGCGTTGGCGATGTAATGCTCCATATACAGCGTGGCATCACCAAAAGCGGCTTGCGCTTCGGCTGAACCAGTTTGAAACGCGGTCTCTAGTTCAGAGGCATCGCGTGCGATTTTCATGCCGCGCCCACCGCCTCCGGCAGCCGCCTTGAGCAGCACCGGATAACCCACGCTGTGTGCGAGCTCTAAGGCATGCGTCACCGAAGTTACGCGCAACGATCCAGGCAGTACTGGCACACCGCATTCTTCTGCAAAGGCGCGTGCGGCGAGTTTATTACCCATCAAGCGAATCGATTCAGCCTGTGGTCCCACAAACACGATGCCTTGTTGTTCACAGCTGGCAGAGAGCTCCGCGCGCTCTGAGAGAAAACCATAGCCCGGATGCAATCCATCGCAACCAGTGGCTTTCGCCACATGCACCACTTTATTGATGTCTAAGTAACTGTCTTTCGCAGCGGCAGGACCAATACAAATCACCCGATCAGCCAAACGCGCTGCCATGCTGTCGCGATCTGCCTCGGAGACCACCACATACGCCTCAACACCCAAGGCACGACAGGCACGCAAAATACGCACGGCAATTTCACCGCGATTAGCAATCAGGATTCGGCGTAAGGGTTTCATCAAGAGTGAATTAACAATGCGTGCGCACAACCATTAGGGCAGCACGAAATGAAATTGCTTGACGTCTTTATGCCGCGCCACTTCACGCACCAGATCCACAATCGACCCGGCAGATAAACGGTCATCAAGCACCATGGGTCCGGCCGCACGTAACGCTTGCAAGTGTTCGGGCATAAAAATGTACTCAAGCAACAATTCTTCATCCGAAGCAAACGGACCGTGTTCGCGACGAAACCGCGCCAGCTCGCCTTCAATGGTTAAGCCCGGACGTACAGTAATCGGCTTTAATCCTGTGCGTTGTGTGACGGTATCGCGCAGATTGGCGCTCACTGGTGCTGGTGTCTGGCCGTAATACCCTAACGCGAGTTGTTCGACTTCTTTTAAGGTGACTTTGTAACGTCCATACAAGACGTTCAACATGGCTTGCGTGCCGATCAATTGTGAAAACGGCGTCACCATCAACGCCCAACCTAAGTCTGCGCGCACCACAGGAATTTCTTCAAATACCTCTTGGAGTCGATGCCCTAAACCAAGCTGCTCGAGTTGCGCGCGAAAATTCGACACCATGCCACCTGGCATTTGATGCACATACACCGATGGGTCGTACTCTGCAGGCAGACCCAAGGGCTTATCGTGGCGTTGTGCCACAGCATAAAAATGCGTGGCAATTTCTTGTGTGGCTTTTGCATCCACGCCGGTATCAAATCCGGCGGCGGCCAAGTGACGAATCATTGCATCCGTCGCTGGCAACGAAGCGCCATTCGCCAACGGCCGAGTCGCTGTCCAAATTCCATCGGCGCCGGCTTCAATGGCCGCCAGGTTGGTGGCCGGCCCCAAACCCGTAATGCAGTGCGAATGGCAGTAAAACGGTCGTCCACGTGCCGCTTTTTTCATGGCAGGCAATAGCGTGCGCACACGCTCTGGCGTTAACACTCCATTGGGATCTTTTAACACCAATATATCTGCGCCCAAGTCGTACAACTGCCGCGTCTTTTCTACGAAATGTGCATCGGTGTGCACCGGACTAATCGAATACACCACCGAGCCCAACACCTTGCCACCACCGGCATGCACCGCGCGAATCGGGACTTCAAAGTTACGAATGTCGTTTAAACCATCCATCAAAAAAAATCGATCGATGCCACCCGCACAACAGCGCTGCAAAAATAAACTCAGCACATCATCGGGCATGATGGCCTTGCCCACGCTAAAGCCCAGGCAAATACTGATCATTTGCAGTGGCGTGTTCGGTGCCGCTGCTTTGAGTAAACGCAGACGCTCCCACGGGTTTTCTTTGAGATAACGCACACTCGAATCCATGATGGCCGTGCCCATGCATTCGATCGCATCATGACCCGCACGATCGAGCGTTGGCATGATCGGTAGCATCATGCCCGTGGTCATGCGCGTTGCCCACAAGGACTGCTGCCCATCGCGCAAGGTAGTTTCAGTAATGTGTACTTTTCTTGCCATGATCATCGACCCCGCGACACTCAAACCGGCTCGAGATACATCAACACCTGACCGTGTTCAACCAACGTCGCATCGGCCACTAATATTTCGGCAACACGTCCAGCCATCGGGCTCGTCATTCCGGTGAACATTTTCATCACCTCAATCAAACACAACGTGTCGTTTGCTTGCACCTTCGCGCCCACTTCCACGAATGGGGGTTGATGTGGCGCAGGACATCGATAAAACGTGCCCACCGATGTTGCGGTCACGGCCACCCAATGCGCAGGCTTTGCACCACCGACCGCGGCGGCAGTCCCGGTGGATGCAGCGGGTGTAACAGCAGGCGGAGCCGTGACTGCCGGGGTAGCGTGTGTTGTGCTCGCAGTAGGGGTCAACGCGACCGCGGGGGTCAACGCGACCGCGGGGGTCATCGCGACCGCACCGAGACTGCCACTTTTACTCACCGCCAGTCGAACGCTGCCAACTTCTAAGCGCAAATCCTGTAACTCCGAATCCAAGAACACCTTCAGAATTTCTTGAATCTCTTTGATTGTGGGTTCCATCGACCTTCTCCTAGTTACTGCGCTGATGCATGGTACTGCGCTCGCCTGTCTCGGGATGCTTGCGCATCGCAACATGCTGAAATCGAATCACAAGGTTGCGACGCATTGTGGGCGGGGGTCAGGAGATGGGTCAATCAAAGATGCGAATCTCAGCGAGCGATGGCTCAAGTGTTTCACTGATCAAACGACACAGTTCACGACAGATCGCGCTATGCTGCACACACAACAACCGACGGCTTAGTCGGGATCGAATCACACCGTTGCACACCGAGGAGAGCACGCATGAAACGCAAGTTAATTCCTGCCGTCTTGTTCGCTGCATTGACGGCCCTGGCCAGCACGCAAGTCTTGGCCCAAGCGCAAGACATTCGCGTCGGCAACGCCACCGCCAATGACACGCAAGCAGCCGCCAATGACAAGCTGGCCGAGCTCATCACCAAATACTCCAAAGGCAAACTCAAGGCCACTGCAAGCCATGGCGAATCCTTAGGTAACAACCAGCAAATGATTCGTGCACTTCAAGCGGGCTCGTTACATGGCATGGTATTCCCTGCAGGCTTTCTCTCCCCCGTGGTGCCAGAGCTCGCGATGTTTGATATGCCCTTTGCATTGCCCAGTGCACCTGCAGCCATCACCGCATTTACGGCGCAAAGTAAAGCAGCCACCGTCATGATTGCACTGGCGGAACAAAAAGGCGTGCATATCCTTGGGTTTCACGGCATCGGACCGCAAAGTTTTTTAACTAACTTTCCCGTGACCAAACTGGCGGATGTTCAAGGTAAAAAATTTCGTGTCATTCCCTCCGCGCCGCGCGTCGGTGCGTACAAAGATTGGGGCGCGGTTGCGCGCCCCATGGAATTGGGCGAGGTGTATACGGCCTTACAGCAGCGCACACTCGATGGCATGGAAAATCCACCAGACGTGATCTTCAAAATGAAGCTGCACGAAGCGGCACGCTACTACACCGTCACCGAGCACTTTGCATTTGTCTCCAATATCATCGTCAGCAAAAAATGGTATGACGGACTCACGCCCGAGCTGAAAGAAGCAGTGACCAAAGCAGGTGAAGACACCATCAAATTTGCCGATGCGGCCTACACCAAATCGCAAAATGAAAGCTTAGATGCAATGCGTAAAGTCATCACCGTGACCAATATGCCTGCGGCAGAAATCCAAAAAATGAAAGAGCTCACCAGCAAAGGCGTGTGGGAGGCAATGAAGCAAGATCCACAACGCGGCCCTGTGGTACGCATGCTGGCCGATGACGTGACGCGCTTTAACAGCAAAAAATAATCACTGCTGGGTGCAACGATCACCACCACCGACCGTTGCACCACACACCAATACCACACACCAACGTGTGATGACCGCTTAAGTATTTCGCCAAACCATGCATCCCTTTGTCATGCCACCGGCGTATTTAGATCGAGCCATGGCGCGCGAGGGTCGCATTCATACATGCGAGCGTTTTGATCCGGCACACACGGCATTATTGGTGATCGACATGCAGAACTACTTCATGACAGCGCCATATCTTGGCGCCTGCCCTGAAGCACAAACCATCGTACCGAACGTCAACACCCTAGCGCAGACGTTGCGTGAGGCCGGAGGAACGGTGGTATGGATTCAAAACTTAGCCCCATGGGAATCCGAACACAGTTGGTCCGTCAACCGCGAACGCTATCGACCCGAATTGGTTCCACAACGCTGGAATGCCATGCAGCGCGAACACCACGGCTTTCAATTGTGGCCAACACTCGATGTGCAAGCCGTCGATGCGCGCGTCACCAAACGCCGCTATAGCGCGTTTGTACAAGGCTCCTCCGACGTGGAGCATGTCTTACGCGACCGCGGGATTGATACGCTGATCATTACCGGTGTCGCCACCAACGTGTGCTGCGAATCGAGTGCACGCGATGCCATGATGCTGAATTACCGCACCCTCATGGTCTCGGATGGCTGCGCTGCGAGCACCGATGCAGAACATGCGGCAGCGCTCGAAAATTTTTATTTATTTTTTGGTGATGTTCAAACGACGACCGAGGTCTGCGCCCGGCTGAAAAATCGACCGGCCGACACACCGCGTTAACGCACAAACTGCACTAACCACAAGCTGAGTGATGGAAACGCCACCAGCAACACAATGCGCAGTGCGTCAGCCACTAAAAATGGCATCACACCGCGATACGTTTCATGCATCGGCACATCGCGCGCCAGATTGTTCACCACATACACATTCAAACCAACCGGTGGCGCGATCAAGCCTACACCCACCACCGACAAAATTAAGACACCAAACCAAATAATTTTTGCGTCTGGCGGTAGGCCAAAGAAATCTAAGCTCTGCACGACAGGTAATAGGGTCGGTAAGGTGAGTAGCATCATGGCCATTTCATCCATCACACAACCCAAGAGCACATACAACAACAAAATACAGGCCATAACCGTGAGCGGCGACCAACCACCGGCAATCACTGCGGCGGCCAGTTGCGCAGGCAACTGAGACAACGCCAAGGCCGAATTTAAAATATCAGCGCCAATAAAAATAAAAAACAACATGCCCGTGGTCACTGCGGTGCCATACATGCAGCGTTTAAAACGATCCCAGCTCAGTTGTCGTGTTGCTAAGGCCACCAGAAGTGTGCTGGCTGCACCGACCGCGCCGCCCTCGGTCGGCGTAAAGACCCCCAGATAAATGCCGCCGAGCATGACTGCAAAAATCGCCAGCATCGGCGAGACATCCAACAAGGCTGCAAAAAATGCGCGTCGACTTTGCCGCGTTTGCAGTGGCGCTTCTTCTGGGTGTAAGCGTGCATACACCGCAATCACAACGAGATAACCCACCGTGGCAATCAAGCTTGGAATCAACGATGCGGCAAACAGCTTAGCGATATTTTGTTCGGCCAAAATCGCGAACACCACCAACACCACCGACGGTGGAATCAAAATTCCCAACACGCCACCTGCGGCCACCGTACCCGTAGCAAATCGACCCGAGTAATGATGACGACGCAACTCAGGCAAGGCCACTTGCGCGACCGTCGCTGTGGTTGCGACCGACGAACCACAGGGCCCACCAAAAATCGCTGAAGCGATCATTGATGCCATGGCCATGCCGCCGCGCCAATGACCAAGTAAGGTGTTACCAAACCGAAATAACGCGCGCGACAAACCGCCATGCGTGGCAAATTCACCCATCAACAAAAACATCGGGATCACCGATAAATCGTAGTTTGAGTAACGCGCAAAGGCGATGCCTTTTAACTGACTAAATAACGCCGCCGGACTGGCCAGTAGCAGATAACCAATCGCACCAGGTAAAAACATCGCTACTGCAATCGGCACACGTAGCGCCATCAACGCGAGCATCGAACAAAACAAGGCGGCGCCGATTTCAATGCCGCTCATCGCGCTGACTCCGAATCATCGTCTGGTTGCGCTGACGCATCGCGATCGCGGCTCGGGCAAAACGCGGTGTGCAGCGCCATCAGCGCAGTCAACGCAAACGAGGGCGCCATGGCGGCATACACCCACCAGATCGGCACACTTCGCAACATAGAGGTTTCACCGCCATCGCGCACACTGATCGCACCCACCGCTGTTAACCACGCTAAACCTGCCGCAACAACCGCGAGTAATAACGCACCCAGACAATCGAGCGTGCGCTGTGTGTTGGCATCCGTTCGCGTGGTAAAAAAATCCACAATGATGTTGCCATCACGTAACTGACACAACGGTAGGCACGCCGCCACACACACCGCACTACCGAGCTGAATGAATTCAAAGTCACCTTGCACGGGTGCATTCAATAACCAACGACCTAGCACCGATGCCACCGACATCAGAATTAATCCCAGCAACAAACAACCGCCCAAGAGGGCCCAGCCCCGCGCAAGTTGCACCATCCGTGTGTGTAATCCGCGCATCATGATTGCGGCGCACGATTCACATGCGCCCGACCTAACCATAACCAAATCAAACCAAACAATTGTACCGCCCACAATAAACCCAAGCCCCAGGTGTAACCGCGCGGATCGTATCCAGCGCCCGTCGGGGGCCAGCGCGTCAAGATGGCCCCGACCGCCCATTGGCCAAGAAACACGCCGACAAACGTACAGCTATTGAGCGTGGTGTTGATCCGGCCGGCCAATGACAAAGGGTAACGTCGCGACGCAATCGAATGCGCCAGCGTGGCGCCGGTACTGCATAAGGTAAACAACGACCAAGTCAACACGCTGGCAGTGGTGACACCGCACACCAACAACAACAAACACGCCGAGCCGCAAGCCACCCCTGCAGCAAACAATGGCAACACCGAATACCCACGCTGCACCAACGCATCGGCGAGTCGACCAAAAAATAAATAACCAACCACCATACCAAATCCACCGGCACATAAACCGACTGCCACTTCTACACCATCAAAGCCCGCCACATCGCGTAGCCAAGTGCCCATCCATAAGGTGAATGTCGATACCGCAGCGCATTGACTGGTGCCAATAGCAATCGCTAGGCGACGAAATCCAGCGTCGGTTCTGATGATGGTGAGCAATTGCTTGAGCTGCACACCAAAAGCAAGTTGCTTGACCGGTACAGATGTTTTTTCGGGAACCGCAAAAAATAACCACGCACTCACCACGACACTGGCGGCAGCAAACACGAGAACCGCGGTTCGCCACTCCACCACGCGCAACGCAAACTCCAACGGCACCGAGACCGACATCGCACCCAAGCCACCCACGGCATAAGCCAGTGCAATCATGGTCCCCGTGCGTTCTGGCGGATACCACAACACAAACGCCTGAAAACACGCCATCAACGCAGCCGATACGCCCAAACCAATCAACATCCGCCCAATAAACAAGCCCGCAAAATCATGCGCACTGGCAAACACAAATGTGCCAATAGCCGCGAGCAACAGTAACGCGGCATCCATACGCCGCGGACCGTAACGATCGAGCAATACACCCAACGGGATCTGAAACAACCCAAACGAAAAAAAATACGCGCCGGTCAGCAAACCCAGATGCTCGGCATCCAAATTGAATTCACTCGCAAGCTGCGGCCCCATCACCGCATTGACCGAGCGATACACATACGAAAGAAAATATCCGCTCAGAAACGGCAAACAAATGCGCCACCACAATTGCGCGCCCGACGCAGAGATCGTGCCGCTCAATTCTTGGGCGGATCAATAAAGCCGGTATAAAACCGGTTATTCGTCGGCGCCACAATCATTTCATTGATCACGGTTCGAGCGGGCATTTGGGCGATAAACAAAATCGCCTCACCCATGTCTTCAGGTTGCACCATCGCGGCACGGCGTTCTGGCGAAGGAGGAACCGGACGTTTTTCTAAAATCGGAGTCGCCACCTCACCGGGCAGCAAAGCGCAAGCGCGAATACCGCGTTCACACTCTTCCATGTTGATCGATTCGGTCAGCGCAATCACGGCACGTTTGGTGGCGTTATACGCAGGACCGGTTAACTTTGAAGCGTAGCGTCCGGCCCACGAAGACACATTAATAATTAAGCCATCGTGTTGTTTGCGCATTGCGGGCAATACCGCATGCACGCAGTAAAACAAGCCCGACAAATTGATCGCCACCACATCATCCCAAGCATCGGTTTCGAGCACATCGAAATTACGTTTGGTGGCGTTCGTACCTGCGCTCGTCACCAAAATATCGATGCGACCGTAACGCGCTAACAGATCTGCAGCAAACGCTTTGACTGCGGCTTTGTCTGACACGTCCAGCAACACCGCCTCGGCCTGACCCAAGGCTTGCAGTTCACGCAACGCACTGGCGTTGGTGACTGGATTACGTCCAGTGATCACCACATGCGCACCTGCCTTGACCAACGCAATCGCGCCGGCCAAACCAATGCCGCTACCGCCACCGGTAATCCAAGCGATTTTTCCCTGCAAATTTTGAGACATGGTTGTTTGGCGCTCTAGCGTTGTTGATATTGAGTGGCGCCAAAAAGATTTTCTTTTTCTTGCGCCGAAAAGGTGTGGCCCGGCGGACGCGCATCCGCCAACACTTGTAATGCACGTTGCACGGCTGGACGCGCCAAGATGGCATCACGCCAGCGTTGCAAATGCGGAAATTTTTCAATCGCTACCCCTTGACGCTCGGGGAAACGCAACCAAGGTACGGTGGCCATATCCGCAATCGAGTAGCTGTCCCCTGCCAAATAACTGGATGCAGCCAAGCGTCGATCAATCACCCCATACAAGCGCTGCGCTTCGTTGCTGTAGCGTTGAATGGCATACGGAATTTTTTCCGGTGCATAGCCCAAAAAATGATGCGCTTGGCCAAGCATCGGGCCAACCGAGGCCATTTGAAACATCAGCCAAGACAGCATTTCAAATTTACCGGCATCGTCTTTGGGCATAAAGCGACCGCCCGCTTTCGAGGCCAGATACACCAACATCGCGCCCGACTCAAACAAACTGATTGGTTGACCGTTTGGCCCATCGGGGTCAACCAACGCAGGCATTTTGTTGTTCGGCGAAATTTTTAAAAAGGCGGGGGCAAACTGTTCACCCGCGCCAATATTCACCGGATGCACGCGATACGGCAAACCCGTTTCCTCGAGCAAGATATGCACTTTGTGGCCATTCGGCGTGGGCCACGTGTAGAGATCAATCATCAAACACCTCAGGCGAGTTTGACTAACTGCTTGCCAAAATTTTTACCGTTCAGCAAATCGATGAGTCCTTGAGGCGCTTGCTCAATACCCTCCACCACCGACTCGCGATACTTGAGTTTGCCCAGCGCCAGCAAACCGGCTAACGCTTTGATGCCTTCGGGATAACGGCTTAGCCAATCAAACACAATCATGCCCTGCACCTTGATGCGATTGACCAAAATTGCGCGCGTCATTTTGCTGCCAAAGGGTTCAGTGGTGTTGTAATCAGAAATCAAGCCACACACGATCATGCGTGAAAACGGATTCATCCGCGCCATCACGGTGTCCATGATTTCGCCGCCGACGTTTTCAAAGTACACATCTACGCCTTGCGGGGTCGCCGCTTTTAGCTGCGCACGCAACTGTCCCGCTTTGTAGTCGATACACGCATCAAACCCGAGCACACTGGTCACGTAATCACACTTGGCCTGCCCACCGGCAATCCCAACCACACGACAGCCGGATATTTTTGCGAGTTGCCCCACCACGCTACCCACCGCACCAGAGGCGGCCGACACCACCACGGTGTTACCCGCACGCGGCTGACCAATTTCGTACAAACCAAAATACGCAGTCAGACCAGGCATTCCAAGCACACCTAAGTAATACGACAGGGGTGCGCGTTGACCATCCACCAAACTGAGCTCTGTGCCACGTGCGATGCCGTGCGTTTGCCAACCCAATGAAGTCAACACATGCGCGCCGGGTGCAAACCCTGGGTGGCGAGATTCAATCACTTCGCCCACAGTTTGCCCCACCATCACTTCGCCAATCTCAACGCCTTTGACGTAACTCTTGGCGTCACTCAAACGACCACGCATATACGGGTCGAGCGACAGCCAGAGATTTTTTACCAATACATCACCGTCATTTAAGGCCGCAAGCTTGGTTTCAGCCAGACGAAATGTATCCAGTGTGATCGCCCCAGTCGGGCGTTTGGCAAACACCATTTGACGCGTGGTGTTCATGCAGCGCTCGCAAATCGTTCTAGATGAAAATCGGCATCACCAAACTGCTGCACGATCATCGACAAGCGCCGGAAGGTATGACTCACTTTCATCTCTTCCGTCATCCCCATACCACCGTGCAATTGAATTGACTCTTGACTCACATGGCGCGCGGCATCTGCAATGCGAATTTTTGCTGCGGACACTAAGCGCTGACGTTCATTGGGGTTGGTTTCTGTGTCGACTTTGACGCAAGCCAAGCAAGCCATCGAACGCGCTTGTTCCCAACTGATCACCATATCGACCATGCGATGTTGCAGGGCTTGGAAGGCTCCGATGGGCTGACCAAATTGTTTACGCGTTTTGATGTACTCCAGGGTGGCGTCATTTGCCGAGCGCATGGCGCCAATCGCTTCAGCACAAATGAGCGCTGTTGCAAAATCCACCACCGCTTCAATGATCGGTAAGGCTGCACCCGACTGACCCAACAACGCATCGGCCGGTAGTTTGACGCCCTTGAACTGCACATCGGCAGCACGCAATTCATCGACCGTGCGATACGTCTGCATGTGTACACCGGCGGCGTTGGCATCGACGATAAATAAGCTGATGCCTTGTGCGGTACGTGCAGACACAATCAATTGATCTGCAAGTGGCGCACCGATCACCACGCGCTTTTCACCATTGAGGGTCCAACCGGCACCGCTGGATTCGGCTTGCAATTGCACCTGATCTAGGTCGTAACGTGCATGCGCTTCGGTTTGCGCAAACGCGAGTTTCTTTTTACCTTCGGCTACTGCAGGTAATAACGCCGCTTGTTGCGCGGCATTACCCGCAAGCATCACAGCGCGCGCTGCCATCACGGTGGGTAAATACGGCTCCACCAACAAACCCGCACCCAATGCATCCATCACGCCCATCAAATCCACAGCCCCGCCACCAAATCCGCCGTGGGCGGTAGGTAAGGGTAGCGCCAACAATCCCATCTCAGCTAAGGTCGACCAAACCGCTTCGCTCGCGCCGGCATCGGAGGCCACAATTTTTTTGCGCGCTTCAAACGAATAATCTTTTTCGATAAAACGTTTGACCGAATCGGCGAGTAACTGTTGCTCTTCGTTGTATTCAAAGTCCATGACGTGTCCTTTTTACCCGCGGCCTAGAGGCCAAGCGTCATCTTAGAGATGATGTTGCGCTGAATTTCGTTGGATCCAGCATAGATCGTGGTTTTACGCGTGCTGCAGTAACGCGGCATGAGAGATGCCGTAAACGCAGCCTCTGCATCAAACGCCCCTTGCATCGCTTTAAAGGGCTGCGCCATCGGACCCACCGCTTGCACCATCAGCTCGGTGAGTGCTTGTTGAATTTCGGTGCCCTTAATTTTCAGCATCGACACATCTGCACCCGGGGGTTGGCCGGTGCGCCGCATTTCATCCAGAAAACGCAAGTTGGTTAACTCAAGCGCCATCAACTCCACTTCAACGCGCGAGACCTTATCGCGAAAGCGCACATCGTCCATGAGCGATCGACCGTTGCGCATTTGCTTGGCGGCAAAACTCTTGAGCTTCACTAATTCACGCTTGGATACGCCGACCCGTCCTGTGTTTAAGCGTTCAAACCCAAGTAAATATTTGGCCACCGTCCAGCCCTTGCCCTCTTCAAACACCAGATTTTCTGCAGGTACTTTGACGTTTTCGAAGAACACTTCGTTCACTTCATGTGAACCATCCATCAAGATTAATGGACGCACCGTGATGCCAGGCGTTTTCATGTCGATCAACAAAAACGAAATACCTTCTTGCCGAACCGCGCTCGTTGAATCGGTGCGGACCAAGCAAAAAATCCAATCGGCGTAATGCGCGAGGGTGGTCCAGATTTTTTGTCCATTGACCACATAGTGATCGCCTTCGCGCACAGCACGCGTTTTCAGCGAAGCCAAGTCTGAACCCGAGCCAGGCTCAGAATAGCCTTGACACCAAAACACTTCGCCGTGATAAATCCCCGGCAGAAATTTTTTCTTTTGTGCCTCGGTACCAAAACGCAACAACACTGGCGCGCACATCGCCAAACCAAACGGCACCAGCGGCGGTGCTCCGGCGTATCCACATTCTTCTTCAAACAAAAAGCGTTGCACGACGTTCCAGCCTGGACCACCCCATTCTTCGGGCCAGGCAGGGGCCACCCAACCTTTTTTGGCAAGGATGCGATGCCAGCGCAATAAATCGTCTTTCGATAAGTGCGCGTGCTCGCTCATCTTGTCGCGCAGATCGGCGGGCAAGTTGGCGTTTAACCAACCCCGCACCTCATCACGAAACGCCAATTCTTCGGTTGAATAATTTAGATCCATACGTCCTCCAAAAGATGTCTCAGTTTACTGCCAGCACTGCGCTCAGCGGGGCCAGTGATCTGCGATTCAAGCAAAATCGTTGCGCTTGGTTCGCTGCGTGATTCGGTCCGTTTCACTCAAGCGGCAAAATCCACCACCATGCGTCCCGTGACCCGCGCCGCGTACAAATCCGCAAACGCTTGCGGCAGATCATCCAAGCGAATGCGCCGCGCGATTTGCGCCAAATGCCGGGGCCGTAAATCGCTCGCCAAGCGTTGCCAAATCCGTGTGCGTAACGCCAGCGGGCTGTTGGCATTCACACCAATTAAGCGCACACCACGCAAAATAAACGGCAAAACGCTACCTTTAAATTCAATCCCACCGGCATTACCAAAAGCGGCAATCACGCCATCGTTGCGCATGCTGCGCGCAAGCCACGCGAGTTGTTCGCCGCCCACCGAATCAATCGCGCCTTGCCACTGCGGTTTCTCTAGTGCGCGGGTACCAAACGGGTAGGTGTGTCGATCGATGACCTCTTTGGCACCCAAGCCACGCAAATACGCTGCCGCCTCTGGTTTACCTGAGAGCGCTACGACGTCATAACCACGCGCGGCCAAAATATCAATCGCTATCGAGGCCGCACCGCCCGTGGCGCCATTAATTAGCACCGGCCCTTTTTCGGGTGATAAACCGTTTAACTCCATCAGGTCGATCGATAGTGCACTGGTGTAACCGGCAACACCAATCGCCATGCTTTCATACGCAGTCAGTCCCGCCGGAAGTTTGATCAACCAATCTGCAGGAAAACGCGCGACCGTTTGATAGCCACCATCGTGATCTGCACCAATACCAAAGCCATGCACGAGAACCACATCGCCAGGCACGTAGCGCGCGTCTTCGGAATGCAGCACTTCTGCGCACAAATCAATGCCCGCCGTGAGCGGAAAACGCATCGCGACTTTCGCTTTACCTAAGGCAGTTAATGCATCCTTGTAGTTCACGCTCGCAAAGAGCGCACGCACCGTGACATTACCGACATCGAGTGCATCGATACCAATCGTGGTGAGTCGTCCTTCACCAAACTGACCGCCTTCAAATACACGATAGGCACGATACGGCCCAACAGGAAGATTCGTTTGCATAGCGCCTCACATAATGGTCACGCCGCCATCGGCAACGAGACACTGTCCAGTCATAAAAGCTGCCGCACGCGAGGCCAAAAATACGGCGATACCGCCGATATCATCTGGCTCTCCAATGCGCCGTAGGGGTGTTTGCGCTTCCCGATTTTTGCGCAAGGTTTCATCCTCCCACAACGCTTTGGCGAAATCGGTTTTGACTAAGCCGGGCGCAATCGCGTTGACACGTACGTTTTTGGGTCCCCACTCCGCAGCTAAATTTTTAACGAGCATGTGATCAGCGGCTTTTGAAATGCCATACGCACCGATGATGGTGTTGGCCTTCAATCCCGCAATCGAACCGACCATGATGATGCTGCCAGCACCGCGTTCTGCCATGCCGGGCGCCACCAATGAAGCAAGCCACAAGTTTGATTTCACGTTGGCACCCATGATTTTGTCGAATGCCTCATCTGACAATCCGCCCAATGGGCCGTAGTAAGGATTAACGGCCGCGTTACATACCAGCACATCAATACGACCCCAAGCCTTGAGTGTGTCTGCGACCAACGCATCCACGTCTTCGCGTCGACTGACATTGCATGCTTGCGCGCGTACCGTCAGTCCTTGCGCGCAAAGCTCAGCGCACACCGCTTCGCACGCATCCGCTTTGCGACTCGATATCACCACCTTCGCCCCTGCACGACCCAGTTCTTGAGCAATCGATTTTCCGATGCCACGCGTCGAACCAGTGACCAACGCCACTTGCCCGGAGAGATCAAACATCGCAGAAGCCATAAAACAATCCTCGAATAAATAAGAATAAGAAAGCGGAAGACGATGAAGCGTAACGAATTTGCGCCGCAGCATGCGAATCTCGCATCAGCCATTTCACTAAATGCCCGTATGCTGTGTTTTGCAAGGCGTGTATTCTGCTCTGCAAAACGCGAGGTGCGTTAATTGACGCTACGACGCTTGCAACAAACTTTTGTTTTCCTGTGCAGTGTATCGCCGTTCTTGTTTTTTCACGCTTCAACCCACCACCAACCGTCGCGAGTCGCGCGCCGTTTTTAAAGGTCGCGGCATCGATTCTTTTACCTTTCAGGAGATCTCTCTATGGGCGCCCCCGAGTCTAACGTTACCCTGTCTAGCCCACCGCCGGCCTACAGCTACGAGCACGAAGGCGATCGTCAGTTCGCCACCACCCTCGCGCGTGGCCTCGAAGTGCTGCGTTGCTTTACGCCGCTTGAGCCGATGCTAGGTAATAAAGAAATTTCTGTTCGTACCGGCTTACCCAAGCCGACCGTATCGCGCTTGACCTACACGCTCACCAAGTTGGGTTACTTGAAGCACAACATGCGCATGGGCAAATACCAACTCGGTTCGGCCGTGTTATCCATTGGCTATCCGCTGCTTGCCTCGATGAGCCTGCGTCAAGTGGCCCGTCCTTTCATGAAAGATTTGGCCGACTATTGCAACGGTTCGGTGTCGATGGGCATTCGTGATCGCCTCAACATGGTCTACGTTGAATCTTCGCGCAGCGGTAACGGCATTGCCACGCTGCCAGACATTGGCACAGCGGTACCGATCGCACAGGCCACGATCGGTCGCGCGTTTTTGTCGGCGTGCACGCCACCTGAGCGCGAAGCGATTTTGAATCAGATGAAAGTGAAAGAACCCGATCAGCTGCGCAAATTCAAACCGCAAATTGAAAAATCACTCGACGACATCCGCACGCGCGGCTTTTGTTTGTCGACCGGTGAATTGCGTCGCGAAGTGTTTGCCGTTGGCGTACCGATGCGTCGCACAGTGGATGGCGAAATTGTTGCCTTTAACTGCAGCGTGCCCGCCTTCATGCTGAAAAAAGGTCAGCTCGAAGATGATTTAGGTCCACGCCTTGCGCAGATGGTGCGCAATATCGAAGCCGCGCTCGGCATGCACTAAACCCGGCACGTAAACGATGAGCGACACCTTCACCGGCGTGGTTGAATCTCGGCACGATCGCGTACTGCATCTGAGTATCGATAACCCTACACAGCGCAACGCGCTCAAGCCAGAAACCTCACGTGCCATGGCGCGTGCGTTACGTTTAGCGGCGAGCGATGATCGTGTCGGTGCCATTGTGATCAGCGGCACCGGCGCGCATTTTTGTGCCGGTGGCGATGTCTCGACACTGTTTAGTTCGCGTCGCGAAAATCCACCGCAACATCACTTTGAGCGAGTCGGTGCATTGAATGAATTTATTCGTTCGATTCGTTCTTGCCCCAAGCCGGTGATTGCGGCCGTCGAAGGTCATGCTGCGGGTGCCGGCATGTCGTTAGCGTTGGCTTGCGACATGCTGGTGGCGGCAGACAACGCGCAATTCACGCTGGCTTACGTCAAGATCGGACTCAATCCTGATGGCGGTGGGTCGCTATTTCTTGCGCGCGGTGTGCCACCGCAACTCGCGGCGGAACTCGCCATGACCGGCGCACCGTGTCCGGCCACGCGCTTTGCGCAGTTGGGTGTGGTGAATCGTTTGGTACCAGTCGGTCAAGCGCTTACCGAAGCATTAGCACTCGCCGCGCAACTGGCCGCAGGGGCCACGCAGGCCATGGCTCGCATTAAACGCGAACTTGAGGCAGCACACACGCACAGCATCGAGCAACAACTCGAGATGGAGCGCGGTTTATTTGTCGAGGCACTGCACGGCGCAGAAGCCGGTGAAGGCTTAGGCGCGTTTCTAGAAAAGCGTAAACCGCAGTTCAGTCGCACATGATTCGCAACCCCGCGGCACTCGAGCGCTTGCTCGAGAACATCCGTGACTTTGTGCGTACGGTAGCGATCCCAAATGAAGCGCGTGTTGATCACGAACACGTGATTGATGAGGCGATTGTCGATGAGATGCGTCGACGGGGGTTTTTTGGCTGGTCGATTCCCGAAGCGTTCGGTGGCGCAGGCCTCACCACAGAAGAACTGTGTCACGCCAACATGGAGATCTCGCAGTGCACGGCAGCGTTTCGGGCACGCGCTGGCACCAACACAGGCATCGGTTCTGAAGCCATCATTCAGATGGGCACCGATGTGCAAAAAGAACACTATCTGCCGCGATTAGCGAGCGGTGAAATCACGGGTTGTTTAGCGGTCACCGAACCCGACGCGGGTTCAGATTTACTTGGCGGATTACGTACCACCGCGCAACGCGATGGTGATCACTGGATCCTCAATGGCACCAAGCGCTACATCACCAACGCACCGCTTGCGGATGTTTTTACGGTGCTCGCGCGCAGCGATCCAAACAATACAGGTGGTAGCGGGACCACCGCGTTTTTAATCGAACGCAATACGCCAGGCTTATCGGTGGGCCCTGAACATCGCAAGATGGGGCAAGCGGGCTCCCCTGTATCGGAAGTGTATTTTCGTGATTGCCGGGTACCAGATAGCGCCATCCTCGGTGGACAACCTGGCCGAGGCTTTACGGCAGTAATGAAATCACTCAACAAACAACGCATTAATCTTGCTTCGTTATGTACGGGTCCGGCGATTCGTTTACTGCAAGAAGGGTTAACGCACGCACGCCAGCGTCAGCAATCGGGCCGCGCGATTGGCGAATTTCAATTGGTGCAGGCGATGCTTGCTGATTGCAAAGTTGAAATTGAAGCGGCACGTGCGCTGATTTTGGATACGGCGCGCAAACGTGACGATGGCGAAGATGTGACCATGGCGGTCTCGATGTGTAAATACTACGCCTCCGAAATGGCCGGGCGCGTGGCCGATCGCATCGTGCAAATTTTTGGTGGTGCCGGTTATTGCGAAGACATCGGTGGCAGCGTGCCGCGTTTGTATCGTGACGTACGGTTATTTCGATTGTACGAGGGCACCAGTCAGATTCATCAACTCAATATCGCCAAGTTATTACTGAAGGGGCAATGAGATGACGCAGCGCTGCTTAGGTCCTGCGATACAAGCACGCATTGCCTATTGGATGATTGCGCTCAGCGCGATAGTGTGTGCGCTCACCATACTGAGTGAGGCGCAGGCACAAACGTGGCCGGCACGGACCGTGCGCATTGTCTCGCCCTACGCACCTGGTGGTACAAACGATGTCACGGCACGCATCGTTGCTGAGCGTTTGCAAGTGCGTCTAGGACAAAACGTGATTGTTGAAAACAAGCCGGGCGCCAACACCAATCTTGCGTCTGAGTTTGTCGCGCGTAGCACCGCCGATGGATACACCTTGTATTGGGTCGCTGCGCCCTTCACCGTCAACCCCGCGTTATTCACACAAGTGCCTTATGACGCCCTGCGCGACTTTTCACCGATCGTGCAAACCGTGATCTTGCCGCTTCTGCTGACCGTACCTGCACAGTCACCGGCAAAAACACTCGCCGAGTATTTATCGCTTGTTCGAACACAACCAGATTTAGCCACGGTGTGTTCACCAGGCAATGGCAGCGGCCCACATTTGGCGATCGAACAACTGGCCGGTCTGACGGGGGCGCCGTTGGTGCATGTGCCTTATAAAGGGGACGCACCAGCCATGAATGATTTACTCGGCGCCAGAATCGGTGCGTGTATGAATGCCTTTGGTACACCATTGCCGCATGTCAAAAGCGCACGTCTACGCGCGCTCGGTGTGGTGGCGCGTGAACGCATGCCGCAATTACCCGAGGTGGCCACCTTTGCTCAGTTGGGCTATGCCGGCGTGGATGCTTACGCCTGGTTTGGTTTAGTGGCGCCTGCGGGAACACCGAGCCTGATCCTTGAGCGACTCAATCAAGATGTAAATAGCGTACTCAAAAGCAACGATGTGCAAGAACGCTTTGCTAGCTTAGGTGCGATTGCCGTGGGTGGAAGCGCGATCGAATTTGAACGTTATTTGCGCAATGACCTCGAAAAATGGGCGCGCATCGTGAAGCAACGTCACATCAAACCGGATTAATCATGTCGGATACCGCAGTCCCCGCGCGCGGCCCGTTGGCGGGCTTAAAAGTGCTCGATATCGCCACCATTATTGCTGCGCCCTCAGCCGCAGCCTTGTTGGCTGATTACGGCGCTGATGTTCTCAAGCTCGAACTACCTGCGGGGGATGGCGCGCGCGGTTTTCCACCATTTAAAGACGGTAAGCCGCTGTGGTGGAAAGTCACCAATCGCGGCAAAAAATTTGCCACATTGGATTTACGCAAAGCCGAAGGCATTGCGTTACTCAAACGTTTATTACCGCAATTTGATGTGTTGATCGAAAATTTTCGACCCGGCACCTTAGATGCGTGGGGGTTACCGAAAGACGTGTTGTGGTCGATACAACCGCGTTTAGTGATTTTACGTGCCACGGGTTTTGGACAAACTGGCCCCTATCGCGATCGTCCAGGCTTTGCGCGTATTTTTGAAGCGATGGGCGGACTCACCTACATCACCGGTGAACCCAACGGCGAACCTATGCACGCGGGCTACCCGATTGGCGATGCCGTGGGCGGCGTGTTTGGTGCATTGGGCATCATGACGGCATTGTGGAAACGTGCACGTGAACCCAACGCACCAGGTGAAGAAATTGATCTCTCGCTCACCGAAGCGACGCTCAAGCTGCTCGATTTTCTCGCCATTGAACACGACCAATTGGGCAGCGTACGCGAGCGCAGCGGTAACGCCAATCAATACTCTGCCCCTGCCGCAGTATTTAAAACACGCGACGACCGTTGGGTCACACTCGCGGGTAGCACCAATGCGTTATACGCCAATAATTGTCGCGCGATTGGTCGACCCGATCTCATCGACGATCCACGCTTTGCCAACAATGCGCAACGCGTACAAGCCATGCATGAACTCAACGCGATTTTTTCTGCCTGGTGTGCTGCCCACACGCTTGAAGAAGTACTGCATGCGTTTGCGCAAGCGCAAGGCACCATCGCACCGATTTATTCAGTGGATCAAATTTTTGCGGATCCACAAATGCAAGCGCGCGATGTAATCACCACCGTCCCCGACAGCGATTTTGGTCAGGTACGTATGCAAAACGTCGTGCCTCGCTTTACCCATGATCCCGGTCATATTCGGCATAGTGGTGCGGCGATCGGCGCAGACAACCACGATGTGTGGAGCACGTTACTCGGCTTAGATGCCGCCGAATGCGCACGTCTCAAAGCTGCAGGGGTGATTTAAATGTCCGCAACCAACACATCGACCCCCCCATCACGCAAAGGCCCGCTCTCGGGCTTACGCATTATCGAGTTCGAGGGCATCGGTCCGGGTCCGTTTTGCGCCATGTGTTTGGCGGATTTAGGCGCTGATGTACTGCTGATTGATCGGCCCAGCGAATCCGGCTTAGGGTTGGGTCGAGCGCGTTGGTATGACGTGATGATGCGCGGCCGCCGTTCAGTGACGCTTGATTTAAAAACCACCCAAGGCACCACCGCAGCGTTGCAATTATTGTCGCGCGCTGATGCCTGCATTGAAGGGTTTCGACCCGGCGTGATGGAGCGTCTTGGCTTAGGGCCCGAGGTGGTGTTGGCGCGGTATCCACGTTTGGTGTACGGACGTATGACCGGCTGGGGACAAGCCGGTCCGATGGCAGCGCGCGCAGGTCACGACATCAACTACATCGCCTTATCCGGTGCGTTAGCTGCGATCGGTCGGCATGGTGAGGCGCCAGTCGCTCCACTCAATTTAGTCGGTGACTTTGGTGGTGGTGGTTTGTTACTTGCGTTTGGCATCACCGCGGCATTACTCGAAGCGCAACGCGCTGGTCGCGGTCAAGTGGTCGACGCGGCGATGGTTGAAGGTGCGTCGCTCTTGAGCGCCATGTTTCACGGCATGCTCGCGGCCAATCGATGGACTGAAACGCGCGGTGTCAACGCACTCGATTCGGGCGCACCTTGGTATGACACCTACCGAACACAAGATGATCAATACGTTGCGGTTGGCGCGATTGAATCAAAGTTTTATGCCGAGTTATTACACGGCTTAGGCCTGGATGCCACGCCATTACCTGCACAACACGATCGTGCGGGTTGGCCACAATTGCGTGCGGCATTTACCGCAGCCTTTGCATCACGCACGCGCGCACAATGGTGCGATATTTTTGATGGTACCGATGCCTGTGTCTCACCGGTATTAACTTGGACCGAAGCACGCGCACATGCCCATCTGCAAGCGCGTGAAAGTTTTGTTGAGATAGGCGGTGTGCCGCAACCGGCACCGGCGCCTCGCTTTTCACGTACCCCCAACGCCACCCCAACGAAACCACCAGAGCGTGGTGAGGGAGGCGCAGCCGCGCTACGCGATTGGGGTTTTAGTGCAGCAGAGATTGAACAATTACGCGCCCTCGGTTTGGGTACACAAGAAAGCGCCACATGAGCACAGACAAACATGCCGCCAATCCACAGCACGCGGCATCACCCGCCGTCGGACCACTCAGTGGTTTGCGTGTGCTCGATATTTCCAATGTGATTGCTGGACCCTTCGCAGCTAGTCTGCTTGGTGATTTTGGTGCAGAGGTTTTAAAAGTTGAATTGCCCGCCGATGCCAGTGGTCGTGGCGGTGATCCGTGTCGCGCCTTGCCCCCGCATCGCGATGGCAAACCGCTCATTTTTAAAGTCACCAATCGCAACAAAAAAGCCATCACCCTCGATTTGCGTACGACAGAAGGTCAGGCACTATTTAAGCAGTTGCTCCCGCGCTTTGATGTGCTGATTGAAAACTATCGCCCCGGCACACTCGATCGTTGGGGCTTAGACAAACACACCCTTTGGGGCCTTCAACCCAAACTCACCATTCTGCGTTTGACGGGCTTTGGGCAAACCGGACCGTATAAAAATTTTCCTGGATTTGCGCGTTTGTTTGAAGCGTATTCCGGATTCACGTATATCACCGGCACACGCGATGGTCCGCCCTTGCATCCGGGGTATCCGATTGGCGACCCGATCGCCGGAGTGTTTGGCGCTTTTGGCATCATGACTGCGCTGTATCACCGCTTACAACATCCAGACTCGCCCGGCCAAGAAATTGATCTCTCCGCCACCGAAGCGATGCTGAAATTATTAGAGGTGTTGCCCATCGAGTACGATCAACTCGGGCAAATTCACGAACGCATTGGCAACGACAACGCCTATGTCGCACCGGCCAATGTGTTTCAGACTAGCGACCAACACTGGGTGACGTTTACCTGCGCAACGCAAAATATCTTCGAGCGCTTTATGCGTTTGATTGATCGCGCAGACTTGATCGATGATCCGCGTTTAAAAACCATGGCCATGCGCGTGGCGCATCGGCACGAAATGGATACGCTCGCCGCGCAATGGATCGCCGCCCGTCCGTTACAAGAAGTGCTCGACAAACTCAATGACGTGGGCGTCTCGGTCGCGCCGGTCTACACCAACAAACAAATTGTTGAAGATCCGCATTTCATCGAACGCCAAGCGGTGATGGATGTGCCAGATGCCGACTTCGGCACCGTCAAAATGCCTGGGGTGGTACCGCGTTTATCTGGCACACCTGGCGCGATCCGCAGCAGCGGTCCGTCGCAAGGCGCGCACAACGCAGAAGTGTATGGCGAATGGTTGGGCCTAACGCCCGCGCAAATCGAGGCGCTGCGCGCAGCCGGTGCGATTTAAGGCGCGCAGAATCGTTCACCGCGCGGCGTTCTGGCGGTAACATCGCAGCTTGCGCCGCGTGGGCGGCGCGTTCGACTTGGAAGATTTTTGCCATGCTCTCGCGATTAATGCCGCAACAAGGAAATTTTTTTACGCTGTTCAACGCGCACGCCGAACAAATTGTGATCGGCAGTCGCGAACTGGCACGCCTGTTTGCCGAATTTACTGACCTGGATGTACGTGCCAAAAATATCGATCGCGCTGAGCACGCCGCCGACAAAATCACCCACGAAACCATTGCACTGCTGCACAAAACATTTATTACCCCGATTGATCGAGAGCAAATACTGCAACTCATCAACGGCATGGATGACATTCTCGATCTGATGCAAGACGTGGCCGAAGCAGTGGTGCTCTACGACGTGCGCAAAGTGACTGCCGAAGCCACGCAATTGGGCGAAATCAGCCAAATGTGTTGTGAGCGCGTCAAAATTGCCGTGGGGCTGCTACAAAACTTGCGTGAGCCTGCATCAATCCTTAAAACCTGCGAAGAAATCGATCGCCTCGAGTCTGATGCCGATCGTGTCATGCGCTCTGCCATGTCTAAATTGTTTCGTGACGAATCCGACATCAAACAACTCATCAAATTACGCACGATCTACGAGCAACTCGAGCTGATCACCGATCGCTGCGAAGATGTGGCGAACATCATCGAAGGCATCGTGTTAGAAAATAGCTGAGTCACGACCATGGCCGAATTTCATATCAGCCTGGGTATCGTCGTGTTACTGATTGTGGTGGCGCTGGCGTTTGATTTCATGAACGGCTTTCACGACGCCGCCAACTCAATCGCTACCGTGGTGTCAACGCGAGTCCTCAAACCGACCCATGCGGTTTTACTTGCGGCGTTTTTTAATTTTGTGGCGCTGTTTGTTTTTAATTTAAAAGTCGCAACCACCATTGGCAACGGCATCGTCGATCAAGGCATCGTCGATCAGTACGTGATCTTTGGCGCCTTGGTTGGTGCCATCACCTGGAACATTATTACTTGGTATTACGGTATACCGTCTTCGTCCTCACATGCACTGATCGGCGGTCTCGTGGGTGCGGCGGTCGCCAAGGCCGGGACGTGGGCGTTGATTCCTGCAGGTATTCTTAAAACTGTAGCGTTTATTTTGGTCTCGCCTCTCTTGGGTTTTTTACTTGGTTCGCTGCTGATGTTATTGGTGGCTTGGGTGTTTGTACGTAGCACACCCACCAAAGTGGATCGTTGGTTTCGACGGTTGCAGTTAGTGAGTGCATCAATGTACAGCCTTGGCCACGGCGGCAACGATGCACAAAAAACAGCCGGTATTATTTGGATGCTATTGATCGCTGCCGGTTACACCAACGCCAAAGATCCGTTTCCGATGTGGATCGCAGCGCTGTGTTATCTCACCATCGGATTGGGCACGCTATTCGGTGGTTGGCGCATTGTCAAAACCATGGGGCAACGCATTACTAAATTAAAACCCGTGGGTGGGTTTTGTGCCGAAACAGGCGGCGCCATCACGTTGTTTTTGGCCACAGCCTTAGGCATTCCGGTCTCGACCACACACACCATTACCGGCGCCATTGTGGGTGTGGGTTCGGCACAAAGCGTCGCTGCTGTGCGTTGGGGAATCGCTGGCAACATCGTGTGGGCTTGGGTGTTGACGATTCCGTGCACGGCATTTATCTCTGGCGCCGCTTGGTATCTCGGGCGTTTGCTACTCGCCAATCACTCGTGAGCGGCAATGTAAGGTGAGTCGGCGATGCCCCATGGAGGGGGTGTTTCCATACGAAACACTTGTCGTAAGTGCACTTCATCGGGTCCGTCACCAATGCGCATCAAACGCGCGTAAGACAACGCATAGTGGATCGGCGCGTCCTCTAGCCCGCCCATCGCACCAAACACTTGAATCGCCCGATCGGCAATTTGCTGCAGCATGTTGGGTACTGCAATTTTTACCAACGAAACATCACGCCATGCGCCGTGATGGCCTTGCGCATCGAGTAACCACGCGCACTTGAGCGTGAGTAATTTTGCTTGCTCTAGCTCGACACGTGATTGTGCAATCCATCGTTGAATGGTGTCGTACTCCAACAAGAGGCGACCAAAGGTTTTACGCTCCGCAGCACGCGCCAGCATCAATTCAATCAGCAAGCCGGCAAGTCCGATCTGTCGCATGCAATGATGCACTCGGGCAGGCCCCAAACGAATCTGCGCAATTTTGAAGCCATCGCCTTCTTCACCTAAGCGATGTTCTACCGGAACACGCACGCCATCAAAATCAATTTCACCAATCGGCGCGATGTGATCACGCAAGCCCATCCAGCGTAGCTCACGCACCAGTCGTACTCCCGGTGTGTGCATCGGCACCATCACCACGCTGTGGCGACGTGTGCGCTCGGCATGCGTATCGGTTACTCCCATCAACATAATTTGCGTGCAATCCGGATGCGCTGCGCCCGTTGAAAACCATTTGCGACCATGAATCACGTATTCATCGCCTTCGCGGGTCATACGCGTTTCAATATTCGTGGCATCGGCACTGGCCACCGCGGGCTCGGTCATCCCAAAGCAAGAGCGCGTTGTTGCTTCCAGTAAGGGTTGTAACCACTGCGCTTGCTGTTGCGGCGTGGCGCACGCTTGCAAAGTGATCATGTTAGGCACATCGGGGGCTTGGCAATTAAATACGAGTGGGGCCCACGCTAACCGACCCATCTGTTCACAACAGGCGGCATACGCTAGGTTGGATAAACGCGTCCCGGGTGCGTCATCGGCCAGCGCGGGCAAAGCAAGATTCCATAAACCAGCGGCCCGTGCTTTGGCCTGCAATGCAGGCAGAAATGTGGCAACCCCTTCTTGCTGCACCACCGCAGCGTGCCATTCGCGATTGCGCGGCAAGACCTCAGCAGTCATAAACGCTTGCACTCGTTGTGCGATGGCTTGATCGTTTGAATTGAATTCGAAATTCATGCTGCACCTCGGCGCAAAGGAGACTATGGTGCATGGTAGTGGGCACAGACCGCTCGCAACCAAACCGTTCTGCAAGTGCAGGGACGGTTTCACAGAACGCAAGGTGTTGTTCTACGTTCGACCATCATCGGGGGCTTGGATATGTTTCGTTGGCGCGCTTACCTCTTCACGCTGTTGTCTGCGTTGTTTGCACACGCTGCAATCGCACAAAATTTTCCGACCAAACCGATTCGTATCGTGGTGCCATTTCCTGCCGGCGGTGTAGTGGATATTTTGGCGCGCGCTGCGGCTGAAAGCATGAGTCCGTTTCTTGGGCAAGCGGTGATTGTTGAAGCCAAGCCAGGGGCTGACTCGACCATTGGCACCGAAGACATGTTGCGACAGCCTGCGGATGGTTACACCTTGTTGATGGCCTCACCCAATATCGTCACGGTGCCGTTTTTAAGCCAACCACCTAAATGGGATTACGCGCGCGATGTTCAAGGTGTGGCGTATGTCGCTTCCGTACCGAATGTGGCCGTGGTGCCAACCGCATTAGGTGTTCAAGACTTAAAGAGTTTTGTAGCGCTCGCACGCAGCAAACCGGGGGTGTTGAATTACGCGAATCCGGGCAACGGCACCTCGAATCATTTAGGCACTGAACTCATGATGCAAGTCACCGGCATTGAGCTCACCAAAGTGAATTACAAAGGTCAGCCGCCGTCGGTGCCCGATTTATTAAATGGCAATGTGCAATTTAAATTGCTGACGATGTCGCTGGCGGTGCCGCATGTGCAATCAGGCAAATTACGCGCACTTGCGGTGGCCAGTGAAAAACGCACCAAAGCCTTACCCGATGTGCCCACATTTGCTGAGGCGGGTTTTCCTGAAGTGCGCGTCGTTCCTTGGTTTGGATTGGTTGCGCGCAAAGGCGTGCCACGCGAAGTGGTGCAGCGATTAAACGACGCGGTACGCAAAGGGCTGGCGACGAGCGAAGCCATCACGCGCATTGAACGCGCCAACGGAGAAGTCGCGCCCGCGCTCAATGCCGATGAGTGGGAACGTTTTCTTGTCAGTGAATCGCAACGCTTTGGTGCGTTGATTCGTAGTCGCAACATCAAGGCTGAATAAGCATGCGTGTGCGTTTATCCCATCTCATTGCCCTCGCGTGTTGTTTGCTGTGCGGTGCTGCGCTCGCGCAATTTCCATCCAAACCAGCGCGCTTGATTGTGCCGTTTGCCGCTGGCGGCATTGTCGACATCATTGCCCGACCGGTGGCCGAACAAATCGGCGCCCGCTGGGGACAACCGGTCTTGGTTGAAGCGCGTCCCGGCGCGAATGGCGCCATCGCTGCAGAGCTCGTAGCAAAAGCGCCCGCGGATGGACACACTTGGTTTCTGACCACGCTGAGTCACGTGGTGAATCCAGCATTTTCAAAGAGCGTGCCCTACCACCCAACGCAAGATTTTTCTGCGATTGGCATGGTGGCCACGGTGCCTGCGCTCGCTGTGGTTCATAGCAGCGTGCCGGCACAGTCACTGAAAGAATTGGTGGCATTAGCACGCACGCAACCGGGCAAATTAAATTATCTCAATCCGGGCATCGGCACATCGATGCATTTAAATACTGAACTACTCAAGTTAAACGCGGGGATTGATTTAACGTCGATCCCCTACAAAGGGCTGGCCCCGGGTGTCCCAGATTTAGTTGGTGGATCGCTGTCGTTTAGTTTTTTGTCCTTGCCGCTCGCGACACCACATATCAAGTCTGGTCGCTTACGCGCCTTGGCGATCGCTTCACCAACACGTAGCGCGCAGTTTCCAGAGGTGCCGACCATTGTCGAAGCCGGCTTTCCTGAAGCACAAGTGGTGTCGTGGTATTTGATTTCTGTGTCGGCAAAAACACCACGCGATTTAGTAACGCGTTTAAACGAAGAGCTGCAGCGTGCGTTAAACGACCCCGAGGTGATTCGCCGACTCGAGCAAGCGGGTGCGCATGTGTCTGCCGCGGGTCGACCCGAAGAAGCCGATGCGTTACTGCGCAACGAAACTGCGCGCTGGGCGCGATTTGCGCGCGAAGCAAAAATCGAATCGCAGTAAACCGGCATCAACGACCGTTTTTTATCGTCTCAGCTGACCTTTGCGATGCGCAGCGGTCAGCTGTAACCCCATTACTCGGCGACGATATTCGCCTTACGAATCACCGCGCCCCAACGGGCAATTTCACTCTTTAAAAAGCGGTCGGCGGCTTCAGGTGAATTACCAATCACCTCAGAGCCACCATCAGTTAAACGTTGACGCACTTCAGGCGTAGCCAAGATTTTCACGATCTCAGCGTTGAGTTTGTTAACGATCTCGCGTGGGGTACCAGGGGGCGCCACGTAGCCAAACCATGCGACCGCTTCAAACTCACGTACACCTGCTTCGGACAACGCGGGGACGTCTGGCAATAAACGATGTCGCTTCAAACTCGTCACGGCCAGTGGATGCATCTTGCCGGATTTAAAGTGTGGCAAGAGCGAGACCAAGTTATCAAACATGACTTGAATTTGTCCGCCCATCAAGTCGGCGTGTGCACCACCCGAACCTTTGTATGGCACGTGCACCATGTCAATCCCCGCATCGATCTTAAATTTTTCTCCGGTCACGTGATGTGAGGTTGCGACCCCCAATGATCCAAAATTCACCTTACCGGGATTGGCCTTTGCGTAAGCAATAAACTCCGGCACTGTTTTCGGTGCGAAGTTTGGATTGGCGGCAAAACCCAATGGCGAGTGGGTCAACACCGTGATGGATGCAAACGAAGCGGTGTCGTATTTCAGATCACGTACCGCCGTGGCACCAATCGGAAACGCCGCGGTGGTCACCAACAAGGTGTAACCATCGGCTGGCGCACGTGCAACCAACTCGCTACCAATCGTGCCGCCTGCACCTGCGCGGTTTTCAACCAAGAACGGTTGTCCCAGCGCGGCAGTGAGTCGATCCGCAATCATGCGACCAATCACATCGGATGCCGAGCCAGTGGCAAACGGCACGATCACGCGCACGGGTTTTGCAGGATAGTTCTGTGCGAGGCTCTGCGTACTCAACGTACAGCACAACAACATCAAGAGCGCGACACCGCGCGAAATCAACGCATTCATTGGCATGACTCCAAAAATAAAAATTAAGCAGCG
>CANIIA010000009.1 GCA_947467435.1 Betaproteobacteria bacterium | reverse complement strand
GTCACTGACCACACGACCCACCAAGGTACGCTGTACCTTGACCTTTTGTTGCACGCTCTCGCTCATTTGACGGCCGCCTTCTGTTTGATCACTGTACGGACACGCGCGATATCGCGACGTACTTTTTTGATCTGGCTGTGATTGGTGAGTTGCTGAGTGGCTTTTTGCATACGCAAACCGAACTGTGCTTTTAACAGGTCGTTTAGTTCCTTGTTCAGCTCATCCGCCGATTTCGTTACAAGTTCAGTGGCTTTCATGGATTACCCCAACATACGGTGGACAAACGCCGTCTTGATCGGCAACTTGGCCGATGCAAGGGCAAACGCCTGGCGGGCCAGCGCTTCGTCAACGCCGTCCATTTCATACAGCACTTTGCCTGGCTGAATTTCAGCCACGAAGTACTCTGGGTTTCCTTTACCGTTACCCATACGAACCTCTGCAGGCTTTTGCGAAATTGGCTTATCGGGAAAGATGCGAATCCAGATCCGTCCGCCACGCTTAATGTGACGCGTCATGGCGCGACGCGCAGCTTCGATTTGACGCGCTGTTAATCGACCGCGTCCAATCGCCTTTAAGCCGTACTCGCCGAACGACACCTTGTTTCCGCGAGTCGCCTTGCCCGTGTTGCGACCTTTTTGTTGCTTACGATATTTGGTACGTGATGGCTGCAGCATGGATTACTCCTTCTTACCCTCGTCCGAGCTGGACGCGGATGCGGCATCGTCCTTAGCAGCGGCCGGCTTACGTGTGCGCTTAACCGTGGCTTTGGGCGAATTGGCGTCATCGCCATCGGCTTTCTTGGCCGCAGGTCGACGGGTCGCCGGTTTTTTAGCCGCATCACCTTCTGGTTTAGCAGCGGAACGCTTTGCGCCTGGACGCGGGGCGGGTTTCTTCGCTTTCTTTGGCTCTGCCGGCGTGTCTTGACCTAGGGCCGCAGCGCCCGGGGCCGAGGCTAGGGCATCGGCTTTGGCCAAGGTTTCACCGCGATAGACCCACACTTTGATACCAATGATGCCGTAGGTCGTCTTAGCTTCGCCAAACCCGTAATCAATGTCAGCTCGCAAGGTATGCAAAGGCACACGACCCTCGCGATACCACTCAGTCCGCGCAATCTCTGCGCCATTGAGTCGACCCGAGCTCATGATCTTGATACCCTGCGCGCCGAGGCGCATGGCATTTTGCATCGCGCGTTTCATTGCACGGCGGAACATGATGCGCTTTTCGAGCTGCTGTGCGATTGAATCTGCAATCAGCTGCGCGTCAATTTCTGGCTTACGAATTTCTTCGATATTGACATGCACCTGCTGCACACCCATCAGACGACGCAAGTCGGCCTTGAGGGTTTCGATCTCTTCGCCTTTTTTGCCAATCACCACACCCGGGCGCGCCGAGAAAATCGTGATACGTGCATCCTTTGCTGGGCGCTCAATCAGCACGCGACCCACTGAAGCATGTGCGAGTTTTTTCTTTAAGAACGCACGCACTTTGAGGTCTTCAGCCAACATCCCCGCAAAGGCATGTTTATTGGCGTACCAGCGTGAGCTCCAATTTTTATTGACCGCGAGCCGGAACCCGATCGGATGAATCTTCTGTCCCATAACTCAGTCCCCGACCGTAAGGTAAATGTGACACGTGTGTTTTAAGATGCGATTGCCACGACCTTTAGCACGCGCCTGAAAACGTTTTAGGAACGCGCCGCGCTCGACGTGAATGGTTTTCACCTTTAACGCGTCGATATCTGCACCGTCGTTGTGTTCGGCATTTGCAATCGCCGACTCCAGAAGCTTTTTAATGATGACCGCGCCTTTCTTTGGGCTGAAGGCCAATACATTCAGCGCACGATCGACCGCCAAGCCACGGATTTGATCAGCCACTAAGCGACCTTTTTGGGCCGACAAGCGAGCGCTACGCAAAGATGCTTTCGTTTCCATGCGTCCCCCTTACTTCTTCGGACCAGCCGCAGAGCCCGCTGTCTTCTTATCAGCCGAGTGGCCTTTGAAGGTGCGGGTCAGCGCGAACTCGCCCAGCTTATGCCCAACCATGTTCTCGGAAATGAACACGGGGATATGCTGTTTACCGTTATGCACGGCAATCGTCAGACCGACAAAGTCGGGCAAGATTGTCGAACGCCGTGACCAAGTTTTAATTGGTCGCTTGTCGTTGGTGCTACGCACCGTGTCAACCTTTTTGAGAAGGTGCAGGTCCACGAACGGACCTTTCTTAATTGAACGCGCCATCTTTAGCCTCGCGCCTCGTTACGAACGGCGACGGTCGCGAACAATCATGTTCTGCGTCCGCTTATTGCGCCGGGTCTTGTAGCCTTTGGACTGCACACCCCATGGTGATACTGGAGGTTGCGCAGCTGCTGTACGTCCCTCACCACCACCGTGCGGGTGGTCGATCGGGTTCATTGCCACACCACGTACTGTCGGACGAATACCGCGCCAGCGTTTGGCACCAGCTTTACCGATAGAACGTAAGTTGTGTTCTTCATTGCCCACTTCACCAATCGTCGCGCGACAATCCACATGCACACGACGGATCTCGCCAGAACGCAAACGTAGCTGTGCGTAGCTTCCTTCACGCGCAAGCAATTGCACACTAGCACCGGCTGTACGGGCCAACTGCGCGCCTTTACTCGGCAGCATCTCGATGCAATGGATCGTGGTACCGACCGGGATATTACGTAATGGCAGTGCGTTACCAGCTTTGATTGGGGATTCAGACCCAGATATCAACGTCATCCCCAAGGTCACACCTTTGGGGGCAATGATATAGCGACGCTCTCCATCTGCGTATAACAACAACGCAATGTTGGCGCTACGATTGGGGTCATATTCCAGACGCTCAACCTTTGCGGGGATGCCGTCTTTGTTACGGCGGAAGTCAACAATACGGTAGTGATGCTTGTGTCCACCACCCTTATGACGCATGGTGATGTGACCGTTATTGTTACGACCGTTGGTGCGAACCTGCTTAACTAACAGAGGTGCGTAAGGCTCACCTTTATGTAGCTCAGGGTTCACTACTTTAACCAGGCCACGACGACCCGGGGATGTTGGTTTTACTTTGACGAGTGCCATGGTTTACTCCAGCGCGCCGAAGTTAATTTCCTGACCGGCGGCCAGGCATACATAGGCTTTTTTCCAATTGCGGCGACGACCGATGGTGCGGCCAAAGCGCTTTTCTTTACCCTTCACATTGGCCACTTGGACTGAGTCCACTTTGACCTTGAAGAGTAATTCGACTGCGGCCTTCACCTCAGGTTTTGTCGCGGAATCTGCCACGCGAAAAACAACTTGATTCAGCTTGTCGCCAATCATCGTGCTTTTTTCAGACACGATCGGCGCGAGCACGATATTCATGAGTTGCTCGGCGTTGTATCGCTTAGGCGCGCTCATTTGAACATCTCCTCGAGTTTAGCCATGGCTTTTTTAGTCAGCAGCACATTCGGGAAGCGCACCAGCGACACTGGGTCGGCATGATGTGCAGCCATCACTTCAACGTTATTTAAGTTGCGTGATGAGAGCATGAGGTTTTCACTGACTTCATCCGTAATCACCAACACACCATCAAACCCCATCGACTTCACTTTTTGAGCAAGCAATTTGGTTTTTGGGGTATCTAAAGTGAGGTCATCAACCACACGGATACGGTCTTCACGAGCCAACTGCGACAAGATGGACGCCATACCGGCACGAAACATCTTGCGATTCACTTTTTGCGAGAAATTCTCGTCAGGGCTTGAGGCGAAAATCTTACCGCCTCCACGCCAGATCGGGCTTGAGGCCATACCAGCTCGCGCACGACCCGTTCCTTTTTGACGCCAAGGCTTTTTCGTCGACTTAGCGATCTCGCTACGTTCTTTTTGCTTACGCGTACCCAGACGTGCATTGGCTTGATAAGCAATCACGATCTGATGCACGAGCGCTTGGTTAAATTCGCGACCAAACACGGTGTCCGGCGCGCTCACAGTCGAGGCCGAAGCCCCTTGTTCATTAATGAGTTTCAGTTCCATGCGCGTCTCCTCAGGCCTTCACCGCGGGACGCACGATGACATCGCGCCCTTTGGAACCCGGTACGGCACCGCGCACCAGCAACAATCCGCGCTCTGCATCTACGCGCACAATCACCAAATTCTGCGTGGTGCGATTGGCATGACCTAAGTGACCAGGCATGCGCTTGCCAGGAAAAACCCGGCCAGGGTCCTGCGCTTGTCCAATCGAGCCAGGCTTACGATGAGAAACAGAGTTACCGTGACTCGCACGATTTGAAGAAAAATGGTGGCGCTTGATGACACCAGCAAATCCCTTACCCTGCGTCACACCCGACACATCGACTTTTTGTCCGGCTTGAAATAAATCAGCCACAGCCAATTGACCACCAACCTTTAGGTTGGCAATTTCTTCAGGCTGCGCACGAAATTCTTTGAGCGTGTGACCGGCTTCGACACCAGCCTTGGCAAGGTGTCCCGCCAACGACTTAGACACGCGATTGGCACGACGCGCACCGAACGTGACTTGAATGGCTGCATAGCCGTCTTTGTCCGGTGACTTAATCTGTGTGATCCGGTTGTTCGACACGTCGAGCACCGTCACTGGCAGCGTATCGCCGTCATCAGTGAAGATACGCGTCATGCCGACCTTACGGCCGACAAGTCCTATTGTCATTTTCTTTAACCTCTTTGAGGCGCCGGCTGCAATTGGCCGACTTTGTTTATCAATTCCCTAAACGGGACAATTACTCACTAACCACATCACCGCTATACAACCACAACAAGGAAACGCGGAGACTGACGACACTAACAACTTAACGACTTAACGACGTAACGACTTAACAACTTTGTTCCGGCGAAAAAGAGAGCCGGGAAAATACTGCGCATACTACATTCGGTTCGAGAACCGTTTTACTGAAGTAAATCTTTTTAGTTACTGCACTTTAATTTCGACATCAACACCTGCAGGCAAATCGAGTTTCATCAAGGCATCCACCGTTTTATCGGTTGGGTCGATGATGTCCATCAAGCGCAGGTGGGTACGAATTTCAAGTTGCTCACGCGAAGACTTATTCACGTGCGGCGAGCGAAGCAAATCAAAGCGCTGCTTGCGAGTAGGCAATGGCACTGGACCGCGCACAACCGCACCAGTGCGTTTTGCCGTGTCTACAATCTCGAGGGCCGACTGATCGATCAAACGATAGTCAAAAGCTTTGAGACGAATACGAATACGTTGGCTTTGCATTTGCATGCAGGGCAATCGCCCTGCTCCTGTGTAATTGTGTGGTTACTCAATGACCTTTGCGACGACGCCTGCGCCGACGGTTTTGCCACCTTCACGAATCGCAAAGCGCAAGCCCTGCTCCATCGCAATCGGCGCAATCAAGGTCACCACCATCTTGATGTTGTCCCCAGGCATCACCATCTCCGTGCCCTCAGGCAAACTCACCGACCCAGTCACGTCCGTCGTACGGAAGTAAAACTGCGGACGATAGTTGTTGAAAAACGGCGTGTGACGCCCACCCTCGTCTTTCGAGAGCACATACACCTCGCACTCAAACTTGGTGTGCGGATTGATCGAGCCGGGCTTGGCCAACACCTGTCCACGCTCCACCTCTTCACGCTTCGTTCCACGCAACAAAATACCCACGTTGTCACCCGCCTGACCTTGGTCAAGCAACTTGCGGAACATCTCCACTCCCGTGCACACCGTCTTCAACGTCGGCTTCAGACCCACAATCTCGAGCTCTTCACCAACCTTGATCACGCCGCGCTCCACACGACCCGTCACCACCGTGCCGCGACCCGAGATCGAAAACACATCCTCCACAGGCATCAAGAACGCACCATCAATCGCCCGCTCCGGCGTCGGAATGTAGCTATCCAGCGCATCAGCTAACTTCATGATCGCAACTTCACCCAACTCGCCCTTGTCGCCTTCCAGCGCCTTTAACGCCGAACCAATCACGATCGGCGTGTCATCACCCGGAAAATCGTACTTCGACAACAACTCCCGAACTTCCATCTCCACCAGCTCGAGCAGCTCTTTGTCATCGACCATGTCGGCCTTGTTCATGAACACCACAATGTAGGGCACACCCACCTGGCGGGCCAACAAAATGTGCTCGCGCGTCTGCGGCATCGGACCGTCAGCCGCCGATACCACCAAAATCGCACCGTCCATCTGCGCCGCACCCGTGATCATGTTCTTCACGTAGTCCGCGTGACCAGGACAGTCCACGTGCGCGTAGTGACGCTTCTCCGTCTCATACTCCACGTGCGCCGTGTTAATCGTGATCCCGCGCGCCTTCTCCTCGGGCGCCGCATCAATCTGGTCGTAGGCCTTCGCCTCTCCACCAAATTTCTTCGATAACACCGTCGTGATCGCCGCCGTTAACGTCGTCTTGCCATGGTCCACGTGACCAATCGTCCCAACGTTCACGTGCGGTTTCGTCCGCTCGAATTTGCCTTTTGCCATGACGCTATCCCTACTGGTATTGGTTGTTGGTTATTTCTTGGTACTAATCACTGCCTCTGCCACGCTTTTCGGCGCCTCAGAGTAATGCTTGAATTCCATCGAGTAGGTTGCCCGACCTTGTGTCAACGAACGCACGGTAGTCGAGTAACCAAACATCTCCCCCAAGGGGACTTCGGCCTTGATAATTTTTCCGCCAGGCACGTCATCCATGCCTTGAATCACACCACGACGTGAAGACAAATCACCCATCACGTCGCCCATTTTTTCTTCTGGCATTTCGACTTCGACCGCCATGATTGGCTCGAGCAAAATCGGTGTTGCCGAGCGCATTCCATCTTTAAACGCAAAGATGGCGGCCATTTTGAATGCGTTTTCGTTTGAGTCGACTTCGTGGTACGAACCGTAGAACAGCGTAACTTTTACGTCGACCACTGGATACCCAGCGAGCACACCATCGGTCAGCGCTTCTTCCACGCCTTTTTTAACGGCAGGAATGAATTCGCGTGGCACCGAGCCACCCTTGATCGCGTCAACAAACTCAAAGCCCTTACCTGGCTCTTGCGGCTCGAGACGCAGTTCAACGTGTCCGTACTGTCCACGACCACCGGATTGTTTGACGAACTTACCAACCTGCTCAACCGATTTTTTAAATGTCTCGCGATAAGCAACTTGCGGCTTTCCAACCGAGGCATCGACGCTAAATTCGCGCTTCATCCGATCGACGATGATTTCTAGGTGCAGCTCACCCATGCCGGAGATGATCGTCTGGCCGGATTCTTCGTCGGTGCGTACACGGAACGACGGATCTTCTTGGGCCAAACGTCCGAGCGCAAGGCCCATTTTTTCTTGGTCGGCCTTCGTTTTTGGCTCAACTGCCTGCGAGATGACGGGCTCTGGGAACTCCATCTTCTCGAGGGTAATAATTTTGTTTGCGTCACAAATGGTTTCGCCAGTGGTGACATCTTTCATACCGACCACAGCAGCGATGTCGCCTGCGCGCACTTCTTTAATTTCTTCGCGCTGATTGGCGTGCATCTGAAGCAATCGTCCGATGCGCTCTTTCTTGCCGCGGATAGCGTTGTACACCGTATCACCTGAGGTTAAGACCCCTGAGTACACGCGAATGAAGGTGAGTTGACCCACATAAGGGTCAGTGGCGATTTTGAATGCTAAGCCGGCAAATGGATCTTCGTCATCCGCTTTGCGCGTGACCGCTTGACCGCGATCATCTTCACCACCAACGGGGGGAATGTCGATTGGCGAAGGCAAGTACTCGATCACTGCATCCAACATCGCCTGCACGCCTTTATTTTTAAAGGCTGTACCGCAAAGCATTGGAACGATTTCGTTGGCGATCGTGCGCAAACGCAAACCGCGCTTAATTTCCTCAACCGAGAGATCACCCGATTCGAGGTATTTGTTCATTAATTCTTCGTTGGCCTCTGCTGCGGCTTCGACCATCTTTTCGCGCCACTCTTTGGCGGTGTCGAGCAGTTCGGCAGGAATTGGTTTGCGCTCAAACTTCATGCCCTGCGAAGCGTCGTCCCAAAACACTGCGTCCATGGCGACAAGATCAATAATCCCTTGGAAGTTTTCTTCCGCGCCGATGGGGACTTGAATCACAACCACGTTGGCCTTCAAGCGCAGACGCATCTGCTCGTACACCTTGAAGAAATTCGCACCAACGCGGTCCATTTTGTTTACAAAGGCCAAGCGCGGCACTTTGTACTTGTTGGCCTGACGCCAAACCGTCTCGGACTGAGGCTGCACACCACCCACAGCGCAATACACCATGCAGGCGCCATCCAACACGCGCATGGAACGCTCTACTTCAATGGTGAAGTCAACGTGTCCCGGGGTATCGATGATGTTGATGCGGTGCTCAGGCAAGGACAAATCCATGCCCTTCCAAAAACAGGTGGTCGCGGCAGAGGTGATGGTGATTCCACGCTCTTGCTCTTGCTCCATCCAATCCATGGTGGCGGCACCGTCATGTACCTCACCAATTTTGTGATTCACGCCGGTATAGAACAAGATGCGTTCGGTGGTCGTGGTTTTACCTGCATCGATGTGCGCGCTGATGCCGATGTTGCGATAACGATCGATGGGAGTTTTACGTGCCACGGAGATACCCAGCCTTGTCTATTCTTGGTTCTTAGAAACGATAATGAGCAAAGGCTTTATTCGCCTCGGCCATGCGATGCACTTCATCGCGCTTTTTCATCGCGCCGCCGCGACCTTCCGCGGCTTCGATCAACTCACCAGCCAAACGTACGCCCATGGATTTTTCACCACGCTTAGACGCAGCCTCGCGCAACCAACGCATGGCCAACGCCACACGACGCACAGGACGGACTTCAACCGGCACCTGATAGTTGGCACCACCCACGCGACGGCTTTTCACCTCAACCATGGGTTTCACGTTTTGCACCGCTTGCGTAAAGATCTCGAGCGGGTCTTTACCTGATTTAGTTTTAATCGAGTCGAACGCGCCGTACAGAATGCGCTCTGCAACAGATTTTTTTCCGCTGCTCATCAACACGTTGATGAACTTGGCAACTTCGGTGTTATGAAATTTTGGATCCGGCAGGATCTCGCGTTTGGGGACTTCTCTACGGCGTGGCATAGCGTTCTTCCTCTAACCTGTGGCGGCGCTTGATTAAGCAGCCTTGGGGCGCTTGGCGCCGTATTTGGAGCGGGATTGCTTGCGGTCTTTCACGCCTTGGGTGTCTAACGAACCACGCACAACGTGATAACGCACACCGGGCAAATCTTTCACGCGTCCACCGCGAATCAGAACGACCGAGTGCTCTTGTAGGTTGTGGCCTTCACCGCCGATGTAACCGATGACTTCAAAGCCGTTGGTCAGGCGCACCTTCGCAACCTTACGCAACGCCGAGTTCGGCTTTTTTGGGGTCGTGGTGTAAACACGGGTGCACACACCGCGCTTTTGCGGTGAACCAGCCAAGGCAGGAACCTTGGATTTGGTGGGCGTCGCTTGACGGCCCTGACGCACTAACTGATTGACTGTAGGCATTTTTCTGAGTCCAGAAACGACACGTATCCGCCCATCGAGACGATGGGCCGGAACGGGTGCAAAAAAGAGGCCGGATTATACGGATATTTTTCTCGGCGCGTCAACCAACGTGCGTAGCGACCAATCCCGCCCTAAGCCCATCCCCCAGACCCACGCGTCAGGCGGCGACTGGATGGGTGTAGCGCCTCAGGTTGGCGCCCCAGGGCTTAAGACAAACCCAAATCGTGATGGGACATCTGCCTTTAAAACAGGGCCTAAAACAAGAGTAAGCGCTTCTAATTTAAAAAATCCTTGCGCCAGGTCATCCGCAAACGTCGCTAGATCGCGGTCATCCAACAGGCCCACGCCGCGCTGCGTGAGCAGCAACAAACTGCCTTCCTCATCGAGCCAAGCAGTCTGCGGTGTGGCAATTTCGCCACACTGATTGACCAAGGCGCCGCCCTCGAAGCGAAGAACCCAAGGCGTATAAGCAAGTCGCACGAAAACTTTTTGCGGTCCGTTCTGAAAGTACCAAGCGCCGCTTGCATCGACACTGTAATTTCGTGCGATGTAGTCACGCAGCTCCGCATGCTGAATCGGCTCAAAACGCATCGCGTCTTGCGGGTGGCGTAAGCGCCAACGCCCGCGACGATCGAGCATCAACCAGTCGTAGCAATCGGGCACATTCGGCCAACGCGCAAGCGCTTGTATGACAGCGGTATCCATCGGCAGAATTGTAGGCGCTTTACCTTCAGAAACGATCCATCGTCATCGAGAAATCCATGTCTACAAACGAATTTCATTGCCGTACCGCCTTGCGTGTTCGCTGGTCAGAAGTCGACATGCAGAAGATCGTTTTCAACGGCCACTATCTCAACTACATCGATGTGGCGATTGGCGATTACTGGCGCGCGATCGGACTACCTTATCCGCAAGGGTATGTGGATCGTTACAACAACGACTTGTACCTGCGTAAAGCCACGGTCAATTATCTAGCACCAGCGCGCTACGACGACGCGCTCGAGGTGTATACCCGCGTGGCGCGTTTGGGACGGACCAGCATGACGTTTCATTTTGCGATTGCATGCGTGGCTACGCAGGATGCAACAACACACAACGACCTCACTGCGCCGACGTTGATCGAAGCCGAGTTGGTGTATGTCAATGCGATTCCTGCGAGCATGCAACCGAGCCCGTTACCCGAAGACTTACGCGCGCGCATTCGCGCTTATGAACGAATCGCACCCGCGGAATAAAAAAATTTCATCTTGCCGCTTAAGGCTGCCAACGCGACGTTCCGGAGAGCGCCAGTAAAAATCGCGTCAAGCCGTAGGCTAACCACATCCGTACGCGCAACATCAAGGGTTGCGCATGCCAATGCGCTGGTGGCAAACGCTGCGCGCCAGTCTCGAGGGCGTTTAGTAGCGAGGTGCGCAATGTCAATGCGAACGCTCGATCATCAGCAAAAACATTGGCTTCACGCGCCAGGAGCAAGCTAAACGGATCGATATTCGACGAACCCACACTCGACCAACGCCCATCAATTACAGCGACCTTGGCATGCAGAAAACTTTGCTTGTATTCATAAATTTCAATGCCTGCATCGAGCAGCGAGCCATACAGTGCGCGCGCCGCGTAATGAAACAAGGCATATTCAACACGTCCTTGCAGTAGCAACACGACGCGCACTTTTCTTGCCGCTGCTGCTTGCAACGCTCGACGAAACCGACGTCCCGGAAAGAAATACGCGTTCGCCAAAATAATTTCTTCACGCGCTCGCGCAATGAGCGTCAAGTAAGCCACCTCAATATCGCGACGATGACGTACGTTATCGCGCACGACGAGTGCTGCGCGACTTTGACCCACCCATGGCCTACGTGCTGACTTTACATGCGAAGCAACTCGCCACTCACGTTGTAAATGCGCCCACGCGACACGCGACCATAAACGTGCCGCCGCATCGCGCACCTGTTGCGCAAGCGGCCCGCGAATTTGTACTGCGTAGTCATAACGCGGTGGCGTTTGCCCGGGTGTATCGTAATCATCAATCACGTTGATGCCACCCACGAGTGCGAGCTCACCATCGACGGCTACCATCTTGCGATGCATGCGACGCAAGCGATGCCGCTGAAAAGTCCATGGGCTGATTTGTGGACGGAACACCAACACACGCACACCGGCTTCTTGCAACAGCGCGCGAAAACGTGGCGCAAAATCTCGCGCACCAAAGCCATCAATCAACAACTGCACTCGAACACCGCGTATGGCCGCGCGCGCCAATGCCTGAGCGATCAAACTCCCCGTCTGATCATCCGCAAAAATGTAGGTCTCAAGAAACAGTTCATCGCGCGAAGCATCTATCGCCGCAATCAATGCAGGAAAATACGCCTCACCTGTCACCAACAGATGTAATTGATTGCCGCTCAGAAATTGCGGTAGTGGCATCCGGCTACTCGAGGCCGAGCTCCGCAGATAACGCTAGATGATCGGATAAGCGTCGCCAAGGTGCCCCACGGTGCACTTGAGCGCGCTGGATGGTGAGCCCACGCACATAAATTCGATCGAGTCGCAATACGGGCAGCACGCTCGGAAAGGTGCGTGCGTGCGCCCCATTATGTTGCGCAATCGCCTCAGTAAATCCAAGTTGCGCATCAAGCGTTCGGCCCGCACGTACACGCCAATCATTAAAGTCCCCCGCCACAATCGCAGCACCAGTACGCGGCAAATGCTTGAGTAAGGCGTCGAGTTGTCGGTGTCGACCGCTCTCGTGCAGCGAAAAATGCACACAGAAGCAATCCAGCGGCTGCTGCAACCCAGGTACCGCAGCGCGTACGTGTAACAAACCACGGCGCTCAAATCGATGGTTCGACACATCATGATTCGCCACTAAACTGAGCGCATAACGCGAGAGCACCGCATTGCCATGATGGCCTTGCCGGTAGACCGCGTTTTGCCCATACACATGACTGGCGGCTTCTCCCCACAGCGTATCGGCAATTAAGGCGTGTTGCGGTTGCGTCGGCCACGTGGCGTGTCGCCGAGCGTGGTGGGCATGGTGGCCCTGGACCTCTTGCAGAAACACGATATCGGCGTCGAGGGCACGCAAGCCTTCGCGCAATTCATGAATCACCACCCGACGATTAAATTGCGACAAGCCTTTATGAATATTGAGCGTCACCACGCGCAGGTTTTTTTTGATCTGCACACCGCCCATCGCCGTCATCTCTGGCTCGGCGAGGGCCCACGCGAAGCGGCAGGCACCGTTTGACCATGCGCTTGTGCCAACAAATAAATGGCGTCGCGATTGGTCCAAGAAAAACAGGCTTGCGCGGCGGCCGCCCAGGGCAACCAACGATAGGCGCAATGCTCTGTGGGCGATAGTGTTGGCACAAATGATTGCGGTACTTCAAGGCTGAACATGTGCTCAGTGTTGTGCGTGGTGCCGGGCGCATATCGATGGCGCCACTGCGTAAAAATTTCGAATTGATTTACCACTGGCCAAGCACGTAGCTGCGCGACTTCGATCTGCTGCCCGGTTTCTTCGCGCACTTCTCGACAAGCCGCTGCAGGCAATGGCTCATCCAATGCATCGAGCGAACCCGTCACCGATTGCCAATAGCCAGGGCGCGTCACGCGCTCGAGCAATAAGATATCAAGCTGAGGTGTGTGAATGACAACCAACACAGACACCGGAAGTTTGTACTGAACAGTCGTGCCGCGCTCACGATATAACGCGGGCAGCCCGAGGGTCTTATGTGGATCGATAAACAACACAAAAAATCCAAGGCCTTGTGTTTGCCAATACGCTGCAACCGCTCGAAGAATATCGAGCAACGTGTTGGTGACGAGGCTCGGTACAGGGGCTTCACAAATCAATACCCGCGTTGCGTTTGGCGTACACCAAGATAAATCGCGCAAGCTTTCTTCAAATGCATCCCAATTACGGCTGACACCATCCGGAAACGCTAGCGCGCGCGCAAAGGCCTGCATCCACTGCGTTTGATCCTGCGTGCCCGCCGGACAGGCCACATCAATCAGTGCATGCGGGTGACCTTGTAAGCAATCTTGCACATCTGCGGTGTGTGCGATGGCGTACACCCCAGAGCGTTGCGGATCAGACAGGCGTTGTCGCAAGCGACTCATTCACGAATCCTTTTAAAGCTTTGGTAATGATCATCGCTATACCAATACTCACCCGAAGTGCGTACATCACCCATCGTGCCTCGACCCGCCACGATACGCCGTGCGCCCCGTGTGGCCTCACCAGGCGTCGGCACAGTGTATTCAAAATAATAGCCGTAGGGCTGTATCGGTAAACGTTTCTCGCGATTACCAAACACAATGCCATCGCGCGCATGCGCAAAAGGACCGCCTGATTTGATGGTTGCGAGCGTGTGGCGCGCTTCGATCGGCAACTGCGCCAAGCCCACCTCGGGCAACCATACCCGCGCAAACAATGGGGCCGCTAGCGCCAACATCACCAGCGCCAGCGCACAGCGCTTAAGTGCGTGAAGCGCGCTCAAACTCATTAAACGTCGCGTGCGGAATTAATTCCGCAAACGAATATGCAGCTCGCGTAATTGTTTTTCTGTCGCCAAGGTTGGGGCGCCGGTGAGCAAATCCTGACCGCGTTGTGTTTTTGGAAAGGCAATCACATCGCGAATCGCTTCCGCACCGGCCATCATGGCGACCAACCGATCAAAACCAAAGGCGATCCCGCCGTGTGGCGGCGCGCCGTACTGTAAAGCGTCGAGCAGAAAACCAAATTTTGCGCGCTGATCTTCGGGGGAAATTTGCATCGCACGAAACACTTTTTGCTGCACCTCTTGACGATGAATTCGTACCGAGCCGCCACCGATTTCCCAACCATTGAGTACCACGTCATAGGCCTTGGCGTAGGCTTTTTGCGGCGCTGATTCAATGTAATCTTCATGACCATCTTTGGGACTGGTAAACGGATGGTGACGCGCTTTCCATAAGCCCGTGTCCTCTTCTTGCTCGAACATCGGAAAATCAACCACCCACAGCGGACGCCAAGTTTTTTCTGCAAGCCCGCGATCGTGACCAATACGTTGACGCAACGAACCCATGTATTCATTGGCGCGATGCGCTTTATCCGCACCAAAGAAAATCAAATCGCCGTCGTTGGCACCGGTACGCTCAAGGATTGCCGCGATGGCAGCTGCATGCAAGTTTTTCACGATAGGTGATTGCAAACCCTCGGCGCCTTGCGCTTTCGAATTCACCTTGATCCAAGCCAAACCCTTGGCGCCCAGCGTTTTAACGTACTCGGTGTAGCCATCGATTTCGCCGCGTGTGAGCGTGCCGCCACCAGGAACACATAACCCAATGACACGACCCGCGGGGTCTTTCGCCGGCGTTGAAAAGACGTTGAAGTCGACGTCCTTCATGACATCGGTGAGCTCAGTAAACTTTAATGGCACACGCAAATCCGGCTTATCCAAACCGTAATCGCGCACCACGTCGTCGTACTTCATCACCGGAAACGGATCAGGCAACTCGATGCCTGCCGCTTCACGAAACATGTGACGAACCAACGATTCCATCAGCGCCCGTATTTGCAGCTCGTCAAGAAACGACGTCTCGATATCAATTTGCGTAAATTCTGGCTGTCGATCGGCGCGCAAATCTTCATCGCGAAAGCATTTCACGAGCTGATAGTAGCGATCGTAACCAGCAATCATCAGCATTTGCTTAAACAATTGCGGGCTTTGAGGCAACGCATAAAACTGCCCGTCATGTAAGCGTGAGGGCACTAAAAATTCACGCGCGCCCTCTGGAGTGGACTTGTACAAAAAGGGCGTCTCTACATCGATGAACCCTTGTGCGTCTAAAAAATTTCGCGCTGCACGAGAAGCGCGGTGGCGTAAACGCAAATTGTTTTGCATTTGTGGCCGACGCAAATCAACAATGCGGTTTTCTAAACGCACTTGCTCAGAGATGTTGTCATCATCCAAGGTAAACGGCGGGGTGAGCGAGGTATTTAAAATCTCAACGGTATGCGCCAACACTTCAATTTCACCAGACCGAAGTTGCGCGTTGCTTGTGCCTTGCGGGCGACGACGCACCTTGCCGGTGATCCGTAATACAAATTCGTTACGTACGCGATCGGCATTGGCAAAGGCCTCGGCACGATCCGGGTCGCAAACCACCTGAGCTAAGCCTTCGCGATCGCGAAGATCAATAAAAATCACTCCCCCATGGTCACGGCGACGATGCGCCCAACCTGCAAGAGTCACGGTTTGATCAAGTAGATCGGCTGAAAGATCACCGCAGTAGTGCGTACGCATTTGGATTTCGCAGTTCTAAAAAAATTATGTCGGGTCAACCGGAGAAACAGGACGCACCGCGCGCTTGGATCCACTCGGGGTCACCACACCCATCGAAATAATGTACTTCAGTGCTGCATCAACACTCATCTCTAACTCAATCACATCGGCACGCGGCAACATCACAAAATAACCACCTGTTGGATTGGGGGTCGTCGGCACATAGACCGACACGTAATCGCCCACCAAATGGTTGGCCACATCACCACCCGGCACACCGGTTAAAAAACCGATCGTCCATGCACCACTGTGCGGCCAACGCACCAGCAACGCTCGACGAAATGCATGACCACTTGAAGAAAATAAGGTGTCCGACACTTGCTTCACACTGGAGTAAATCGAGCTCACCACCGGGATGCGATGCATCACGTGATTCCACCAATACACCAGTCGCGCACCAATAAAATTAGCGGTCAGTACCCCAGTCAAAAAAATGATCACGATGGTGAGTAACGCACTGACCCCCGGGATATGTCGCCCCAACAACGAGTCGGGTCGAAACTCTGGCGGCAAAATGCGCCAAGCATCTTCGAGCGTGGTGACCGCAATATTTAAGACCCACAGGGTGATCACCAATGGAATCCAAATCAGCAGCCCAGTAATCAGGTATTTTTTCATGCCACTTTCATGCCATCGCAAGAGGGGGCCAACACGTTAGGATCAACGTTGCGCAGTACGCAGCGCGCTCCCACGATTGGGTTGGTGACTCAGTGACTATCCGAACTACTTGTACTTGCCGGTGCGGCAGGTGTTGCCGGCGCGCTTTTGACGGTTGCGCTCTCGCTTGCCGCAGGCGCGCTCTCGGATTTTGATTCGGTGCTCGATTTTTGCTCTGCGCCAGCGGCCGCTTCGCTGCCAGCGCCAGCAGTAGGCGCGGTTGTTTTTGTTTCTCCACCAGCGGGCGTGTTACCGCCACGAAAATCGGTCACATACCAACCACTGCCTTTCAGCTGGAATCCAGCCGCTGTGAGCATCTTGCTAAACGTCGATTGCCCACACTTTGGACAAACCGTGAGCTGAGGGTCGGAAAGTTTCTGCAAAAACTCTTCTTGGTGTGCACATGCAGTGCAACGGTATTCGTAAATCGGCATAACGCTGGTCCTGAAGGTCGGGCAAGCGTTATCAACCCACGCCCGCCGAAAAATGTTCGAAGCCGAAGATTATACCTGTGCGACCTGGGGACCCGCTCCCGGTCTGGAAGCGTACTTGACTGGAAGCGTGCTGACGCCGAGGCTTAAAACGGAATGTCGTCTTCCATATCATCAAACTTACCCGCGGGCTTTTTTGCCGCTGCGGGACGGGCAGCGCCCGATTCGGCGCGTTCGGTGCGTTCACCCATGCCACCACCACCTTGTCGTGAGCCGAGCATTTGCAGCGCATCGGCACGAACATCGGTGCTGTAACGCTCCTGCCCGTCTTTGTCTTGCCATTTACGTGTGCGTAGGCTGCCTTCGACGTAGACTTGCGAGCCTTTCTTGAGGTACTCGCCCGCCACTTCCGCCAAGCGACCAAAAAAAGAAATGCGATGCCATTCGGTCGCCTCTTTCATTTCGCCGCTGGCTTTGTCTTTCCATTTATCTGTGGTCGCCACACGAATATTGGTGACGGCCTCACCGCTAGGCAGATAGCGTGTTTCTGGATCGGCCCCAAGATTGCCCACGATAATCACTTTATTCACCGATGCCATAACGACCTCCTAAAAAATTTCTGAATAATCCTAACCAAGATGCCACGACCCTTAACCTGGTGACGCGGGTGTACTGAACGCCGCTTCGCTCGCTGGGTTGACCGGCCGCATACCGATTAACAACGCAAGCCAAATCACCATTAACGCAGCGCCCAAAACATACACCGAAGCGGCGCCAAATTGTCGAGCCAACCAGCCGCCAGCCAATCCGCCTGCAAATAAACCCAAGGTTTGCGTGGTGTTATAGACCCCAATGGCGGTGCCACGCGCAGCCGTTGGCGCAATGCGCGACACCAACGATGGCAGCATGGCCTCCAACACATTGAACGCGCAAAAGAACACCAATAAACACACGCCCAACAAGTACAAGCTCTGTGCGAACACCAGCGCCAACTGCACCAAGAGTAAGCCAAGTACCGCAAACGTCATGACGCGTCGCTGTATCCCGCGCCGATCCGCCAGCATGATCGGTGGCACCATCAAGACAAAAGACAACAACACAACCGGCAGATATACACGCCAATGCTCTGGCAAGGCTAATCCTGTTGCGACCAAGGCGGTTGGAAACACCACAAACATGGCCATTTGAACTAGGTGCAGCGCGAAGATCCCAAAATTTAAACGTGCCAACTCTCGATCGGCCAACACATCAACCAGTCGCGGGCGCACTGCTTGGTCGCTGCGCATGACGGGCGCAACACTCGGCACAACCCATACCAACACCGCGATGCCACCCAAGGCGAGTACCCCGGTCATCAAAAACAATCCGCGCATACCAATCCATTGATATAACGCGGGTGCGGCAACCAGTGACAGTGCAAACATCAATCCAATGGTGGCCCCAACCATCGCCATGGTTTTGGTGCGGTGTTGTGCGCGCGTTAAATCCGCTGCGAGGGCAACGACGACTGAAGAAATCGCGCCCGCACCCTGCAAACTGCGTCCCAAAATTGCAATCCAGATATCGGTTGCTTCAGCAGCCACTACGCTACCAAACGCAAACAACAATAGGCCTGCGGCAATCACCGGCTTGCGTCCGATGCGATCCGACAGCATGCCAAAAGGTAATTGAAAAAACGCTTGCGTTAAGCCGTACGCACCCAGCGCTAAACCAACCAAAAGCAAATCATCTCCGCCGTGTAATTGCGGTGCATAGACCGCAAACACCGGCAAGATGAGAAATAAGCCCAGCATACGTAAGCCAAACAGCGAGGCGAGGCTTGCGCCAGCACGCAGTTCAACACGAGACATGCGATCAGGATTCGGCGCGTTCATGGCCGCAGACAGTGCGTGAGTGGAGAAAAAAGTAGATAGGAGACGACAGAACTAGCTATAGTAGCAGGTTGCCCTGAGCTATGAAGCACAATGGATACAATCCGCATTCGCGGCGCACGCACGCACAATCTTAAAAACGTCAGCCTCAGTCTGCCGCGACATCAGTTGGTGGTCATCACCGGCTTGTCTGGCTCGGGCAAAAGCTCGCTTGCCTTTGACACCTTGTACGCCGAGGGGCAGCGCCGCTACGTTGAATCGTTATCAGCGTACGCGCGTCAATTTTTGCAGCTGATGGAAAAGCCCGATGTCGACTTAATCGAAGGCCTCTCACCAGCGATTGCGATAGAACAAAAGGCTGCCAGTCATAACCCGCGCTCTACGGTGGGTACCGTGACCGAAATTCATGACTACTTGCGCTTACTGTTTGCGCGGGTAGGTACACCAATTTGTCCGGATCACCTACAACCTTTGCAAGCGCAATCGGTGTCGCAAATGGTGGATCACGTGCTGGCTTTGCCCGCAGATACCGCGTTAATGATTCTTGCCCCGACCGTGGCTGGGCGCAAAGGCGAACAACACGCGTTGTTCGATCAGTTAAGAGCGCAAGGCTTTACGCGCGTACGCGTCGATGGAAAAGTGTTCGATCTCGATCAAGCACCAGCGCTCTCGCGCAACCGCAAACACAACATCGACATTGTGATCGATCGACTCAAAGTGCGTCCCGACATGCAGCAACGTTTGGCCGAATCGTTTGAAACGGCCTTGCGTCACGCCGAAGGTCGCGCAATTGCTGTTGAAATCGAATCGGAGCGCGCGCATTTATTTTCTTCACGCTTTGCCTGTCCTGCCTGCCAATACGCGCTGGCTGAACTTGAACCGCGTTTGTTCTCATTCAACAATCCAATGGGTGCGTGTCCGCGCTGCGATGGCTTGGGCAGTGTCGAATTTTTTGATCCGCACCGCGTGGTGTCGCACCCCAGCCTCAGCTTAGCCTCAGGTGCAATCAAAGGTTGGGATCGACGCAATTTGTTTTACTTCACGATGTTGGGTGCGTTGGCTGCGCATTACGGATTTGATTTAGATGCGCCCTGGGAAATGCTGGACGATGAAATTCAACAGCGCATCTTGTTTGGTTCCGGTGAAGAAACCATCGCCTTTACTTATCTGGGAGAGCGCGGTCGTTCGCAAATTCGCGAACACGCATTCGAGGGCATCATCCACAATCTCGAGCGTCGCTGGCGCGAAACCGATGCCAGTGCCGTACGAGAGGAGCTCGCCAAGTATCGCAACATCAGCGCTTGTCCTGACTGCGCCGGCACGCGCTTAAAACGCGAAGCTCGACATGTGCATATTGGCGATCGTGCCATCTACCAAATATCGCACCTGCCGTTACGCGAAGTACTCGCGTTTTTTGAGACCCTACATCTGCCGGGTGCGCGTCAACAAATTGCCGAAAAAATAGTCCGCGAGATCACCAACCGGATTACCTTTCTGGTGAATGTGGGACTGGACTATCTCAGCTTAGATCGTGCCGCCGATACGCTGTCTGGCGGTGAGTCACAACGTATTCGTTTAGCCAGTCAAATCGGCTCTGGGCTCACCGGCGTAATGTATGTGCTCGATGAACCCTCGATTGGGTTGCATCAACGCGATAACGCGCGCTTGCTCGAGACCTTGAAACATCTTCGCGATCTAGGCAACTCCGTGATCGTGGTGGAACACGATGAAGACGCCATTCGCTGCGCAGATTATGTTGTTGATATGGGCCCCGGTGCTGGTGAAGCAGGCGGCCATGTGCTCGCTGAAGGCCCGGCATCGCAGATCATGGACTGCGCGCAATCACTCACCGGTCAGTATTTAAGCGGCGCACGCAGTATCGCGATGCCCAAAAAACGCACGCGATCCGACCCCAAACGCCAGCTTCGAATTCGTGGTGCGCGGGGCAACAATTTGCGCGCGATCGATGTAGATATTCCATTGGGCTTAATGGTCTGTGTGACGGGCGTGTCTGGCTCGGGTAAATCCACGTTAATCAACGACACCTTATATGCCAGCGTGGCGCGCACGCTGTATGGCAGCGCAGCTGAACCTGCAGCGCATTTAGGCATCGATGGTTTAAAGCACATCGATAAAGTGGTGAACGTTGATCAAAGCCCCATCGGACGCACGCCGCGCTCTAATCCAGCCACCTATACCGGTTTGTTTGCACCGATTCGCGAATTGTTTGCCGGTACACCTGAAGCACGCACGCGCGGGTATGACGCGGGACGATTCTCATTTAACGTCAAGGGCGGACGCTGTGAAGCGTGTCAAGGCGATGGTGTGATTAAGGTCGAAATGCATTTTCTAGCCGACATGTACGTGCCTTGCGACACCTGCCAAGGTCGACGCTACAACCGCGAGACACTCGAAGTCCGTTACAAAGGTCATTGCATAGACGAAGTACTCGCACTCACCGTACGCGAAGCACTCGAGATTTTTAGCGCCGTCCCAACAGTCGCACGCAAACTGAACACCCTGATTGAAGTGGGCTTGGGCTACGTTCGTCTTGGTCAATCGGCCACCACACTTTCTGGTGGTGAGGCGCAACGCGTCAAACTCGCGCTCGAATTGTCTAAACGTGACACCGGGCGCACGCTGTACATTTTGGATGAACCCACCACAGGTCTACATTTTCACGACATTCAATTGTTACTCGATGTGTTGTACCGCTTGCGCGATGCCGGCAACACCGTGGTGGTGATTGAGCACAATCTCGATGTCATCAAAACCGCCGACTGGATCATCGACATGGGGCCCGAAGGAGGAGCCGGTGGTGGCTGTGTCGTCGCGACTGGAACGCCGGAGCAGGTGGCCCGCGTTCAAGCCAGTCACACTGGTCGATATTTAGCCGAGCGCTTACCTTTAGCCGCCCTCAACTAAGACCAGTTGCGGTTGTCCATCGCGATCGATCACGAACTCTAGAAGCTGCGTGTACTGACCGCCCAACGCAGCGCTGTGACTGATCGACACCAAGCTTACCTGTGGTAAGCGTAAACGCAATAACGCCAACATCGACACTTGTGCAGACTCAGGTAAAGCAGACATTGCTTCATCTAAAAACAGCCAATCTGGCGCTTGCAATATCGCACGCGCAAACGCTAGACGTTGTTGCTCGCCACCAGACAAACGCTGCGACCAATGCATCGTCTCTTGGTCGATGCGACTCAGGTGTCCTAAGTCAACCGCCTTGAGTACGTCATCGATCAGTGCAACATCAACGCTCTGCGACACACGGGGATAGGCTAATACCTCATGCAATCTGCCCAAGGGCAAATAAGGTCGCTGTGGCAAAAATAAACAACGCGCCGCCTGTGGCATCAACACCCGCCCCTGCCAGTAGGGCCAAAGCCCCGCCAGCACGCGAAACAAGGTGCTCTTTCCTGAGCCAGACGCACCACGTATGAACACCGATCCGCCGGAATATAGAACGTGATTCGTTGGTGCAAGTAACACGCGCCCTTGTGGCAGAAACACTTCGAGTTGTTCTAAATGCAGATTCGACCCGGCATAGGTTTCACGTACCCCAGCACGACGCGTTGTGTGTAACGACGTTGGCGTTTGTACGGCGCGTAAGGCTTGCGTGAAGTCAGTCAATCGATCGACGGTCGCTTTCCATTCGGTAAAGCGTGGATATGCCTCGATACACCATGACAACGCGCTTTGCACCTGACCAAAAGCCGAAGCAATTTGCATCAGTCCACCCAAGGTAAGCGTACCCGCAAAATATCGAGGCGCAGCAATGACCAACGGAAAAATCAGTGCAATTTGTTGGTATCCCGCAGTAAACCAAGTCAGCGTCTTTTGCTGCCTCATGATGGACCACCAATTCTGTAGGACCTGCGCGTAACGCGATTGAAACCGCGCGTTCTCTGCGGCCTCTCCACCGTAAAACGCAATCGCTTCGGTGTTCTCTCTAAAGCGCACCAGCGCATACCGAAAATCGGCTTCAACGCGTTGCTGCAAAAAATGTAGGCCAATCAGCGGCCGACCAATGCGATGGGTGAGCACGGTACCCATCACGGCATAAATCAACGCCGCCCAAACCATGTCTCCTTGCAATACAACATCGATGACACCAAGGTGTAGGTGCAGCGGTTCGCAGAGTGACCACAAAATCACCACAAAGGACGCCAGCGTCAGTACGGCCGTCAACAACCCCAGCGTGAGGCTTAAGGTGAGCTCAACGAATAAACGCAAGTCCTCTGCGATGCGTTGATCCGGGTTGTCAATGGGCACCTCAAGTAATTGCAGACGGTAGTACGCATGCGCACTGAGCCATTGATCAAGAAAATGCGTGGTTAACCAATTGCGCCACGTCATTTGCAGCATTTGCTCTAAATACAGTCGATACACCGTTGCCGCAATCAGCGCACTCGCGAGTAGCGCAAATTGTTGGAGTGCCGACCAAAACTGCGCGAGGTCTTTGTCTTGAATAGCGTTATAGAACAGGTTGTTCCATTGATTAAATTGCACTTCAAGCCAAACCAAACCCAAGGCCAGTGCAACCACCCCGACAAGCAAACGTAGGCCACGCAAGCGTTGCGCAGACAGCCAGTAAGGTGAAGCGAGCGCCCAAAAAGTGATGGCAAATTGCCGTAGCGTCTTATTTGGCACCGATGCCACCTGCCCTAAAAAAGTGCCCGCATTATACGGAGACTGCTTGACAGCGCCGACTCGAGCTTTGAGAATCCAGCACGCTTTGGGGGGCCTCGCTGCGTCCCACACCCCATCTTCATCAACCACTCACTTACTCTGGAGTTGTCTCATGCTGATTCGTTCATTCATCGCCTTGACGTTGGGTTGCACGCTGGCACTGCCGGCCGCGGCCCAAGAGCTCACTGGGACCATGAAAAAAATTAAAGACACCGGCACCCTGACAGTGGGTTACCGCGAATCGTCAATTCCTTTTTCTTATTTGGATGACAAACAGCAGCCCGTGGGCTACGCCATGGAGCTGTGCGGTCGCGTGATCGATGCGGTGAAAGCCGAACTGAAAATGCCGGCACTCAAAATTGCGCTGCAACCGGTGACTTCGTCTAACCGTATTCCTTTACTACAAAACGGCACCATCGATATGGAGTGCGGTTCAACCACCAATTCGGTTGAGCGTCAAAAGACCGTGTCGTTTTCGGTGTCCTACTTTGTCACCAACGTCACTGCCGCCGTCAAAAAATCTTCTGGGATCAAATCGATTGCTGATTTGAATGGCAAACCTGTTTCCACCACTTCGGGTTCAACGTCGGTGCAACTCATCAAAGCACACGAAAAAGGTAAGAGTATCGACCTCAAAGAAATCTACGGCAAAGATCACGCCGAATCTTTCTTGTTGTTGTCAGATGATCGCGTGTCGGCGTTTGTGATGGACGATATCTTGATCGCCGGTTTTATCGCGAATGCTAAAAATCCTGCCGATTATGTGTTTTTACCCGAAGTACTACGCACCGAACCGTACGGCATCATGTTGCGTAAAGACGATACGCAATTCAAAGCTTTAGCCGATAAAACGCTGACCGCCATCTATAAATCTGGAGAAATTAACAAAATTTACTCAAAGTGGTTTCAGAGCCCAATCCCACCCAAAAACGCCAATTTAAATTTCCCGGTATCTAAAGAGCTCGCTGAGCTGTTCAAGAATCCAAACGATGCAGGCGTGAAGTAATTCATCACTGCATGCACCGAAGCCGGGCTCGCGCCCGGCTTTTTTTTTGCGCGTATTACAGATAAGCTTCTCCTTTGCTCTCGCCAGGCGCGCTCCATGGACAATAAACAATGAACCTTGGCATCTTTTTTCAGCAGATGCCCGATGCGGACGAAACCTGGGCGCAAATGTTGCTCTCGGGCCTGAACTACACACTCACGGTGGCTTTGTTTGCTTGGCTGCTGGCTTTTTTTGCAGGCTCAATCGTCGGTGTGATACGCACCACCGATCGTCGGTGGTTAGTGCGCCTAGGTAATGCCTACGTCGAATTGTTTCGGAACATTCCACTATTGGTGCAATTTTTTATTTGGTACTTTGTTTTACCTGGCGTCCTTCCATCCGTAAAACATTGGGTGGTTTCATTAGACCCCACCGAACATCAATTGGTCACCGCTATTTTGTGTTTGGGCTTTTACACCTCAGCGCGCATTGCTGAACAAGTGAAATCAGGCATTCTTGCTTTGCCGCGCGGGCAACGACTCGCAGGTTATGCGCTGGGCCTGACGCAAGCACAAACCTACCGCTACGTATTACTACCGATGGCCTACCGCATCATCATTCCGCCACTCACTTCCGACACCATGAGCTTGATCAAGAATACCTCTGTGGCGTATTCAATTGGATTGGTCGAATTATTTTTTCGGACGCGCGAAATGGGTGAAATCACCTTTCGTTACTTTGAGGCCTTTGCCGCTGCCACGCTGATTTATATCGTGATCTCGATGATCGCAAATCGCGTAATGGTGCTGATTGAGTCCAGAGTTGCAGTACCAGGTTATGTAAGTCTAGGTAAATAAGATGGGCGATCTTGATTTTGAAGTGATCCAGCGCGCCGGCCCTTATCTTTGGAAAGGGTTGCAGTACACCTTACAACTCACCGCGGTCGCTGCTGTCGGCGGCATTTTTTTTGGCACTTTGCTCGCCTTGGCACGCTTATCTTCCGCCAAATTACTTGCCAAGACCGCCGCAGGCTACGTCAACCTGATGCGTGCCACACCATTACTTCTGGTGATTTTTTGGTTTTATTTTCTTGTCCCGGTGTTACTTCAAATGATTACCGGCGCAGATGCGCCCCCACGCATTGGTGCTGAACGATCCGCCTATTTCACGTTCATCATGTTTGAAGCAGCGTTCTTCTGCGAAATCATGCGCGCGGGCATTCAATCGATTCCTAAAGGGCAAGTCGGTGCCGCTTACGCGCTCGGACTGAATTACTGGCAAGTGATGAAACTGGTGGTCTTGCCGCAAGCGTTTCGCAATATGTTGCCGGTACTCCTCACGCAAACCATCATCCTTTTTCAAGACGTATCGTTGGTGTCATTGCTCAATGTCACCGATTTTGTCGGCGCCTCCGTAAAAATCGCCCAACGCGATAGCCGTATTGTCGAGCTCTACTGCTTTGTGGCGATCGTCTATTTTGTTTGTTGCTTAAGCTTATCGTGGGCAGTCAAACGCCTGCAGTCTCGCATCGCCATCATCCGCTAAGGACGCATTGATGATTCGTATTCATAACGTCAGTAAATGGTACGGCAGTTTTCAAGTGTTGAAATCGTGTAGCACCGACATCTCGAAAGGTGAAGTGATCGTGGTGTGTGGGCCTTCAGGCTCAGGTAAATCAACGCTCATTAAATGTGTCAATGCGCTTGAGCCGTTTCAAGAAGGCGAAATCACTGTCGACGGCATCGCACTTCATGATCCATCCACCGATTTACCTAAACTGCGCGCGCGGGTGGGCATGGTGTTTCAGAACTTCGAACTCTTCCCGCATCTCAATGTCACTGAAAACTTAAGCCTTGCCCAAATCAAGGTACTTGGTCGTTCGCGTGACGAAGCCATCGCGCGCGGACTGAAGTATCTTGATCGCGTTGGCTTAATCGCTCAAAAAGATAAATTTCCTGGCCAGCTCTCTGGTGGACAACAGCAACGCGTCGCCATTGCGCGCGCTTTGTCCATGGATCCGATCGCGATGTTGTTTGATGAACCCACCTCGGCGCTAGATCCCGAAATGGTCACCGAAGTGCTCGATGTGATGGTGCAGCTGGCCAATGAGGGCATGACCATGATGTGCGTTACGCACGAAATGGGGTTTGCGCGCAAAGTTGCCGATCGCGTGATCTTCATGGATGAGGGTCGGATCATCGAAGATGCCAGCAAAGAGGATTTTTTTGGAACGCCGCGCTCCGAGCGCGCGCAACATTTTCTCTCCAAGATACTGCAACACTAACCCCCGCGGAGTATCACACCCAATGACCGAGATCTCGATCATTCCGGTCATACCGGTTGACGCATCCAATAAAAAAAAGGCTACGGTAAAGCGCAAACCCAAACCGCGCTACGACTGCTTAAAGTGTCCCGGCTATTGCTGCAGCTATCCACTGATTGAAATTACCGAGCGTGATATGCAGCGCATCGCGAAGCACTACAAACTGCCTTTGTACGCGGCTAAGAAGAAATTCTTTCGCTATGACAAAAAAGAAAAATGTTGGGCGTTACGTCATCACAAAGATACGCACTTTGGCAGCATCTGCCGCTTTTTTCATACCGAGGAGCGTCGCTGCACAGTGTACGCAGCGCGCCCTGGCGTATGCCGCAGCTACCCAGAAAAAAGTACCTGTGGCTATTACGAGTTTCTAAGGTTCGAACGCGAACATCAAGGTGACCCGAGTTTTGTAGCCACTACCACACCCTAATCACGTTGGTGTGCGTGGTGACGCTGCCTTACTTGTTGCGTCGATGTCGGCACGCTGGGTGACTTACGCAGATCCGCAGACGCTTCACTCCCGCTTTTATTTTTTAGCGAACCCCTGCGCACGTAACGCACTTAAGGTGGTGGTTGGAGTAATGGCTTCTGGATCGAGCTGAAGTTCAATTAACGCAGGCTTGCCTGCGGCCATCGCACGCGCAAAGGCCGGTGCAAACTGCGCGGTCTCTTGCACCGTTTCACCGTGCGCACCATAGGCACGCGCCAACGCAGCAAAGTCAGGATTTTTTAATTCTGTGCCTGAAACTCGACCAGGGTATTCACGCTCCTGATGCATCCGAATCGTGCCGTACATGCCGTTATTGACGACAATCACAATCACATTGGCGCCATACTGAGCAGCGGTCGCAAGCTCTTGCCCGTTCATTAAGAAATCACCATCGCCCGCAAACGCCACACAGGTGCGATGCGGTTGTGCAATTTTTGCAGCGATAGCAGCGGGTACACCGTAGCCCATCGAACCATTGGTCGGGGCCAGTTGTGTGCGCCATCCACGATAGGTGTAGTAGCGATGTACCCACGTTGCAAAATTTCCAGCGCCGTTACATATGATTGCGTCATCGGGTAGCGCTTGCGATACCTGCTGCACAATCTCACCATATTGCACAGCGCCCGGTAAGGTTTGCGGTTTACCCACATAGGCAAGGTAAGCAGAACGTGCAGATTGCGTCCACGCCGACCAGCGTGATCCATCGAGCTGGATCTGCGATAAGGCTGCAACAAACTCTGCGTAGCCAGAATTCACTAACACCGCACCTTGGTAGACGCGACCCAACTCTTCAGCGCCAGCATGCACATGAATGAGGGTTTGACGTGGTACCGGCACATCAAACAAGGTGTAAGCACTGGTCGTCATTTCACCTAAACGCGCACCAATCACCAACACCACATCTGCATCACGCACACGCGTTGCTAATGCTGGATCAATACCGATGCCCACATGTCCGACATACGATGCAGAACGGTTATCGAGTAAATCTTGGCAACGAAATGACGCGCCGGCAGGCAATTGATTTTTTTCTAAGAACGTACGCAACGTTTCGCGTGCTGTTGCATCCCAGCCGCCGCCGCCCAAAATCACCAACGGTTGCTTGGCCTGACTAAGCAAACGCGCAATCTCTTGCATATCGGCGGGTGCCGGTGCTGCACGCACTGGTTTGTAATGCGCAGCATCAGCGACGCTGGCTTCGGAAAACAACATGTCTTCGGGCAAAGCCAACACCACTGGCCCCGGACGACCTGAGGTCGCAGTGTGCATGGCATGACTAATGTACTCGGGAATGCGTTCGGCGCGATCGATTTGTGCGACCCACTTGGCCATCTCACCGTACATACGACGATAATCAATTTCTTGAAATGCCTCACGATCGACCATGTCGTTGCCCACTTGCCCGATCAACATAATCAGTGGCGTGGAATCTTGAAACGCCGTGTGTACGCCGACGGATCCATTGGTTGCACCCGGACCGCGCGTGACAAATAATGCCGCGGGTTTTCCGGTGAGCTTACCGACCGCATCGGCCATGTAAGAGGCGCCGCCTTCTTGTCGACAAATAATAAATTTCAGTCGATCACGTACGTCATGGATGCCATCTAACGCCGGAAGAAAACTTTCTCCCGGCACGCCGAATGCGTACTCAACTCCATGACCTGCAAGAGCATCGGCAAGGATCTTGCCACCATGTCGTACCTGCGATTGCGGCTTCATCAATACAAACTCCTCACAGTTAGGCGGCGAGCATTTTCTTTAAACGTGCGACAAAAAATGGGGCGCATTTCATGATGCGTGTTTCTTGCGTGATGATCAGCGGCCGAATTTTTGGCACATAGCTTTGCCAGTCAGGGTCAGCACCCAAGGCGGCACGACAACGATCACGTTGATTAAGATCCTCGTAAGCCCACATGTGGACGATCAGATTTTGCATGCCCACTTCGGTGACGTAATACCCCACCATGTGTGGCAAATGTCGCGCTTGTACCGCCATGCCATGTTCTTCGTAGTGGCGGAAATACTCTGGCGCCTTACCCACTTCTAATTGATACATGCGTTCTTCAACGTACATGGCTGCTCCCGTGCGAGAATAAAGAAACCATTATAAGTGGCTCTTTTAGTCAGGACATCTATGGACGACATCACGACGCTGCGCCGCATCCTGGCCGATTACCGTGTGATCGCAGTGGTGGGGCTATCGGCGCAATGGCATCGACCCAGCTATTTCGCAGCCAAGTACATGCAAGAGCATGGTTATCGCATCATTCCGGTGAATCCGCAGTACAGCGAAATTCTTGGCGAAAAATGCTACCCCAGTCTCACGGCAATTCCAGCGCGCGTCGATATTGTGGACTGCTTTCAAAAAACCGAGCGTATTCAACCCTTAGCTGAACAAGCAATCGCAATTGGTGCCCGTGTGCTGTGGCAACAAATCGGCGTGTGTAATCACGCGGCAGCCGCACAAGCCATCGCTGCAGGATTGGAGAGCGTGATGGATCGCTGCGTAAAAATCGAACACGCGCGGCTCTTTGGCGGCCTGCATTGGATGGGCGTTAATACGCGGGTCATTTCTTCGCATCGCCCTCAGCGCTAAGTTCACTATGTCAAACACCCCCAACTTGCTGGATTGGATTGGTCGCGAAGAAGTCCGCGATGACGTGATCGGTTTACGCGAAGCGCAGTTACTCGCTGCCGCACTCGATCGCGAGACCCCGCCAACGCTGGGCAGCGCGTTACCGTTTTTGTGGCATTGGTGTGCGTTTGTGCCGATCGTGCGCGCACGCGAAACTGGCACTGATGGACATCCCAAACGCGGCGGATTCATGCCTCCGGTTCAATTACCACGACGCATGTGGGCCGGCGGTCAACTCACGTTTCATGCGCCACTACCGATCGGTGCCGCCGCAAAGCGCACTTCACGCATTGCATCGGTGACTGAAAAATCAGGCAACAGTGGGTCACTGGTATTTGTCACGGTACAACACCAGATCATGGGCGCACACGGCTTAGCCATCGAAGAACAACAAGACGTGGTGTACCGCGCGGCACCTGCCATCGGTGCAGTTGCTGTCACACCACCCGCTGCGCCGCGCGATGCGCACTGGTGCGACACCATGCAGGCCGACCCGGTACTACTTTTTCGTTATTCGGCGCTCACTTTTAATAGCCATCGGATTCACTACGATGCACCTTACGCACGCGATGCCGAACACTATTCAGGCTTGGTGGTCCATGGGCCATTGATTGCGACGTTGTTGGCCGAGTCACTTAGCAAACGCACCACGCGTGCTTGGAAACGGTTTTCGTTTCGTGCCGTGAGCCCACTATTTGATCACACAGCATTTACACTCAATGGCACGCTACATGGCGACACCGCGCGACTTTGGGCAGCCAATGCAGACGGTGGATTAGCGATGTCAGCCGAAGTGGCGTTGACTACTGAATAATCACGTGTCGGTAAAGCGTTGTCCGTGTTCACGCACCGCATGAAAACCGACCTTCGGCCAACGCTCCATCGTGACCTGTAGCACGGGCCGATTCGGCGCAAGAAACACCGGATTACCATCGACGTCTTGCGCTAAACGCGCCGCTTGGTCACGTTCAAAATTACGTTGCGTGGTTTCATCTGGGTACGTTAACCAACGCGCAGTTTGAATATCTGCAACATCGTACAAGGCATCCACTTTGTATTCGCTTTGTAGACGCTGCGCGACCACTTCAAATTGCAGCGGGCCCACCGCGCCAAGTAGCGTGCTACCCAAAGCGGTTTGAAACACTTGGATCGCGCCCTCTTCACCCAATTCTTGCAAGCCCTTGGCCAATGGCTTGGCTTTAAATGGATCGCGCGGACGCGCTACGCGAAACAACTCCGGTGAAAAGTAAGGAATCCCGCGATACGCCAACACTTCGCCTTCGGTGAGCGTATCGCCAATTTGTAGTTGGCCGTGGTTATGAATCCCGATAATGTCTCCGGCGACTGCATCGGCACTGGCCACTCGTTCATTGGCCATAAAGGTCAATGCATTAGCGAGTTTGATTTCACGACCAATCCGTAAGTGCTGCACCTTCATCGCTGGGCTATAGCGTCCAGAGCAGATACGCATAAAAGCGATACGGTCACGATGACGCGGATCCATATTGGCTTGAATTTTGAACACGAAGCCACTAAATGGCGCTTCTGCCGGTTGCACCATACGCGCCGTACCATCGCGCGGTTGTGGGGGTGGTGCCCAATCGACTAAAGCCTGCAAAATTTCTTGCACACCAAAGTTGTTGATCCCCGAACCAAAAAACACCGGCGTTTGCGCACCAGCCAAAAATAATGCGCGATCAAACGGCAAGCTCGCGCCGCGAATCAACGCCACATCATTACGCAGACTCGCTGTTTCATCCGGAAACAACGCATCTAAACGCGGGTTATCAATGCCTTCGATCACTTCGTCGTTTTCTGTTTTTCGCTCTTCGCCCGGCGCAAAGCGCTGCAATCGATGATCCAGTAAATGAAATACGCCACGAAAGCGTTTGCCCATTCCCAACGGCCAGCTCACCGGTGCACAATCGATTTTCATCACCGATTCAATTTCTTCGAGCAACTCGATCGGCTCGCGTACCTCGCGGTCCATTTTATTGACGAAGGTGATGATCGGGGTGTTGCGCAGCCGACAGACTTCCAACAACTTGATGGTCTGTGCTTCGACGCCTTTGGCTGCATCAATCACCATCACCGCGGCATCCACCGCGGTCAATACGCGATACGTGTCTTCAGAAAAGTCTTCGTGACCCGGGGTATCGAGTAAGTTGATGGTATGCCCGAGGTACTCAAACTGCATCACTGAGCTGGTGACAGAAATACCCCGCTGCTTTTCAACTTCCATCCAATCTGAGGTGGCGTGACGGGCGCTTTTACGTGCCTTCACCGTGCCAGCGAGTTGAATGGCGCCACCAAACAGTAACAATTTTTCGGTGAGCGTTGTTTTACCCGCATCTGGGTGAGAGATGATGGCAAAGGTGCGGCGACGCGAAACATCGCGTAGCAAATCAGCAGGCTGGGCGGGTGTATTCATGAGCAGAAGTTGAACAGCACAGCCATTATAACTTGCGCACGGTAAAATCCGCTCAACATCAAGCCTCACGCGGCGCGTGGATACGCATCGCCACCGATCACCGATCACCGATCACCGAATCACCGAATCACCGATGATCGATCGTATACAAGACATCAACTTTAATCACTTATTGCGGAGTGCATTCATGGCAGACCGACAGTTCGGTATCGAAACCCTGTGTTTACACGCCGGACAAATTCCGGATGCAGCCACCGGTGCACGCGCTTTACCGATTTACCAAACCACCTCGTTTGTATTTGATTCTGCTGAACACGCTGCCAGCTTATTTAATCTACAGACCTTCGGGAATGTGTATTCACGCATTACCAATCCAACGGTGGCAGCGTTTGAAGAGCGCGTGGCGGCTATCGAAGGCGGACGCGCCGCGTTAGCCACTGCCACTGGCCAAGCCGCCGAAGCGGTTGCCATCCTCACGTTATTGCAAGCCGGCGATCACATTGTTTCGGCTTCAACGTTGTACGGTGGGTCGCACTCTTTGCTGGGCGTGAACTTTGCCAAGCTGGGTATTGAAACCACTTTTGTCGATCCACAGGATCCCGAAAATTTTACGCGTGCAATTCGACCCAACACGCGTTTACTGTACGCCGAATCATTGGGTAATCCGCTGATCAATATGGTGGACCTTGAAGCGGTAGCAACCATTGCGCGTCATGCAGGAATTCCATTCATGGTGGATAACACCGTGCCTTCGCCGTACTTATGCCGCCCCATCGATTGGGGTGCTGATCTGGTGGTGCACTCGGCGACAAAATACATTGGTGGGCACGGCACAACCATGGGCGGGGTCATCATTGAGTCCGGAAAATTTCCTTGGGACAACGGTAAATTCCCAGGGATGACCGAACCATCTCGTGGCTATCATGGCGTACGTTTCTATGAAACCTTTGGCGACTTTGGTTTCATCACGCGTGCACGGATGGAAACCATGCGCACCTTTGGTCCCACCCTCGCACCACTGGCCGCTTGGCAACTCATGCAAGGCCTTGAAACCTTGCCCTTACGTATGGAGCGCCATTGCGCCAACGCGTTAGCCGTCGCGCGCTTTTTGCAAACCCACCCGCAGGTCGCGTGGGTCCATTATCCGGGTTTACCCGATAACCCGTCTTACGCACTGGCACAAAAATATTTACCGCGCGGTGCGTCGGGGTTACTCAATTTTGGTGTGCGCGGTGGCGCACGTGCTGGCGAAAAATTTATCGAATCGGCGCAATTCATGAGCCATCTGGCCAATATTGGTGATGCCAAAACACTCGTGATTCATCCGGCCTCGACCACGCATCGACAAATGAGCGAAGCAGAACAACGCGAAGCAGGCGTGACCCCAGACATGATTCGTCTATCGGTCGGACTTGAAACGCTCGACGATATTCTGTGGGACATTGATCAATCGCTCGCACAAGCCGCACGTGTCTAGTCTCTTGCATCGAGTCCTTGCTCGCGCCATCGACATGGCGAAACGATCCACTGTAATCACGCGAATCCGTACACATCCCTCTATACTGAAATTATGAATATCTACCCTTTTGATTGGAACCTTCCCTACGCTTGGCCGCGCAAACCGCTGTTGGCAGCCAACGTTGTGGCCACCACCCAACCTCTCGCTGCGCAAGCCGGATTACGCATGCTGCTTGCCGGTGGCAACGCGATCGATGCTATTTTGGCAACAGCGATTACGCTCACGCTGGTTGAACCCGTCTCGAACGGCATTGGTTCGGATTTATTTGCGATCTTGTGGGACGGCAAACAACTACACGGAATCAACGCCTCTGGACGTTCACCAGCGGGTTGGACGCCCGAATTTTTCGGGGATGCCAAAGCGATGCCGGTGCGTGGTCCCAACACCATCACCACGCCAGGCTGCGTGTCGGGTTGGCAAATGCTCTCCGAGCGGTTTGGAAAATTGCCGTTCGAAAAACTGTTTGAGCCAGCAATGCAATATGGACGCGAAGGATTTTTAGTTTCGCCCGTCATTTCTAAACAATGGAATCAACAGGCCAACGAGCTCAAAGCGCAGCCTGGATTTGCGCAAGCGTTTTTACCCAATGGCCGCGCGCCCTTGCCCGGTGAATTATTTAAACTTCCTGAGCACGCCAATACGCTCGAGAAAATCGCGGCGACTCGTGGCGCTGCGTTTTATCGCGGTGAGTTAGCAGAAAAAATTTCATCGCATATCTGTGCGCACGGCGGCGTGATGCAAACCGCCGACTTGGCTGCACACACCGCTGACTGGACCCCGCCGCTGGAAGTGAACTATCGCGGTTACACGCTGCATGAATTACCGCCGAATGGGCACGGTATCATCGCACTCATCGCGCTAGGAATTTTGTCGCACTTTGATGTGCGTAGTCACGCGCTCGATGGCGCTGACAGTCTGCACCTACAAATCGAAGCTGTGAAGTTAGCGTTTGCCGATGCACGTCGTTACGTAGCCGATCTCGCGCATATGGCGTTTGATCCTCAGGTATTGCTTGATCCGGCATATCTCAAATCGCGCGCAAATTTAATTAACATGAAAAAAGCGCAAGACTTTGGTCATGGCACGCCTCCGCGTGGTGGCACGGTGTACCTCACCGCCGCCGATGCTTCCGGCATGATGGTGTCGTTGATTCAATCGAATTACATGGGCTTTGGTTCTGGTGTGGTGGTGCCGGGTACCGGAATTTCGCTACAAAACCGCGGCGCTTGTTTTGTTACGACACCGGGCCACCCCAATCAGGTTGGGCCCAACAAGCGACCCTATCAAACCATCATTCCCGGTTTTGTCACGAAGGACGGTCAACCAGTAATGAGCTTTGGCGTGATGGGCGGCACCATGCAACCGCAAGGTCATGTGCAAGTGATGGTACGGATGGCCGACTATCAACAAAACCCGCAAACCGCTTGTGATGGTCCACGGTTCAGAATCGTGCAAGGCATGGAAGTCAATGTGGAAGGCGGTTTCTCGAATAGCGTGCTCGAAGAACTCACGCAACGCGGCCACAAGCTCACCGAACTCAAAGAAGGCTATATGGACTTTGGTAGCGCACAACTCATCTGGAAAACGGGCGGCGGATATGTGGCTGCCTCCGATCCTCGTCGAGATGGTCAAGCCGTCGGATACTAATCACCCACACGGTGTAACGCTGCACCACGTGATGCCAGCCTCTTCACTGCGAATCAAGCGCACGTGATGACGTAAGGGAATCGAGATGCTAAAAATCTGGGGACGTATCAACTCGGTCAATGTAAAGAAAGTGGTGTGGACCGCTGAAGAATGTGGCGTGGCCTACGAGCGCATTGATGCAGGTATGCAGTACGGCGTGGTCAGTACACCCGCGTATTTAGCGATGAACCCTAACGCACGTGTACCAACGCTCGACGACGATGGCTTCGTACTTTGGGAATCAAACACGATGGTGCGTTACTTGGCGCGTCGTTATGGTCAAGGCACCTTAGATCCACAAGATCTGCGCCAATACGCAGACGCCGATCGATGGATGGATTGGTGTACCTCGACACTCGCCGGTGCATTTCGCAATGTGTTTTGGGGCATGGTGCGCACCCCGATCGAACAGCGCGACGCAAAAGCCATTGAAACCAGTCGCGTTGAGACAGCAAAATTACTCGCGATCCCAGAAGCCGTGCTTGCGCATCAACCGTATCTCGCTGGGGCACAATTCACGATGGGTGATATCCCGCTGGGATGCTTTGTTCATTTGTGGTTGTCGATGCCCATTGAACGTCCGGCACATCCAGCACTCAGCGCATGGCACGCACGTCTTGCAGCGCGTCCGGCCTTTCAGAAAGCTGTGAATACCCCGCTGTCGTAGACGGCACGCAGCAGTCTTCGTTCACAACGCGCAGTTCTTTGCGGACGTTTAATCCACACGCGATTGGCGTGTGTTGAATAGCAACCACAAGCCCATCAGCAACGCAGGCGCACCAACAAAGGCATATGCGCGAGCGTAGCTCCCACCCAAGCTTAAGCACATTGAAAAAAGTGGCGGGCTCAGCACCACGCCAAGATAAGTAAAGAACAAACAACCACCGGTGGCTTCACTGACCCGTGTCGGTGCCACACGCGCCACCTCAGCTAAAAACACCCCATTCCAACCAACGGCAGTGGCGCCAAACACCGCGGCAAAAATAAACAACAACGCGATCGGCCATTGCGTACTGGCAGTGAGCGTGAGTAACGCACAGGCACCCATACCCAGTCCCAATAAACCAAGCATCTTGCGCGAAGACAACCAACGATCGGCCGCCACACCCCAAAGCACACGACCCGCGACGCTGGCACATTGCGACACAGCCATCACCAACCCTGCAACCACCAATGACAAATCAAATGCGTATGTCAAAAACGTCACCAAATACGCCACAAAGGTGATCTGCACACCACCAAAAACAAACGAGGTCATCGCCAATTCCAATAAGCGCGGCTCGTTGAGCGCAAAGCGTAATGGTCGAAATACGCCGCGCAATGTCATCGGCGCTTGGGCATCACGATCCAGATCCCAGCGTTGACGTGTGGGCTGAATCAGCACCGCAAGTAATACACAGATGAGACCGATCACGATTGCGCTGCCTTGCCAAGCACAGAGCAATAACAAGGCGGGCACTAATGCACCCGCAATCGCTGCCCCCAGCGGTACGCCGGTTTGTTTCAGAGAAAAAGTAAACGCAACAAAACCCGGTGGTGCCGCGCGCAACAAAATATGCGAACTCGCTGGTGTGCCGGGTCCATAGCCGACACCCACCAAAAAACCACCTAACGCGACCAAGGGTAACCAACCCACACTTGCGCCAAACAAACCCACGCCATTTAAGAGCAGCCCAATTTGCGACACCCGTACGGCGCCAAAGCGTGCCACCCAAGTGCCCGCAATCACCGAACTAAACATACTGCCCATATAAAGTAAGGCGATGTAATAACCGATCCACGCTGCAGGTACACCCAGGGCTGGTCCGGCAACCGGTGCCATCACCGGTGCACAATAAATTGCTAGAGCACCAACGGTTTGAATCGCCAACGTTGCACTGACAGGTAACCACAAAGCGCGCCACGCGCTCGTAGACACCGAGCGATTCGACATCAATCTAGCCACACGCTAACGACGACCAAAGCGTGGACGCTTGTCCCAGGCGGGCATCGGTAACACCGCTTGCGCACTGGCAACTGCTTCAGGCCACACGACTTCACGACGCCCTTGAAGAATCTGCACCATAAATGGTTGCGCTGCCAGTTGCGCACCGTCGGCGTTGACTTTGTACGGCCCCAACACCGTCTGTGTTTCAAGACCTAAGAGCGCTTCACGTAACACCAATGGCGCAACGCTTTGCGCTTGCGCAACCGCAGCTTCAATCAGTTGCCCTGCAGCCCAACCGGCAGCCGCAGAAAATCCGGGGGCACTTTTGTAACGGGCGCGCCACGTCCGCACAAACGCTGCATTGCCCTGTGTACGCAGCACCGGCTCGTAGGTTGAAAATCCAATCGAGTATTCCGCATCAACACCCACTTGAGCGATGAACTCCGGATCGGTTACCCCCGTGGCAACAAACAAACGGGGTGAAATGTCCACGGCCTTTAACCCGCGCAAAAGATTCGCCGCTTCACGCGCATTGGCAGGACTCAGCATGGCTTCTACGCCCTCGGGCTTGAGTTGCGCGGCATACGGGGCAAGATCGACTAAATTACCTGGCGTGTAATACGTCGTCGGCCGAATCAATAGACCAGCGGGTTCTGCTGCCTCACGTAAACGTGCAAGTAAATCTGCCGCTGCAGGTTCATCGCGTGCCGCGAGCGTAAAACTTTTTATGCCAGCTGCGCGCGCTAATGGGACGAGTCCCGCCGTCATACGATCGGAAGTTGGAGGCAGTTGAAACGTCCAACGCGGTGAACGTTTATGAATGGCTGGCGAGGTACCCGTTGTATTGATCATGACGCGACGCGTTCGATCCGCTACAGCCACCGCCATCGAAGTTGCCGCCGAGCCAAACGGGCCAATCAGAATGTCAGCTTGATCATCGCGCGCCAATAGCTCATACAAATGCGTCGAACGCGTTGCTTCACTGCCATCATCATAAATACGTAGCTCAATCGGTCGACCCAACAAGCCGCCGGAGGCATTCACCTTCTCTTGCCACATCAACAACGCATCACGCATCGGCGTGGCCAAATCGGCCAACATGCCGGTTTGCGAAATCACCGCACCGATGAGAATGGGTTTTTGTGCCGGCGATACCGTTGTTGTTGGCGCAGCAGTGGATGTCGATGCAGGCGCCGTGGCTGGTTGAGCAAACACTTGAATTGCCGTCAACGCACACAGCACACCGACCCATCTGATGCACCTATGTTGGCTGCGCCGGCTCTGTACACCGCTAAACAAATACAGGGGCTTAAAGAAGCGTGCCATCACGCGCACAACCGTCATTCAGGTAAGCCGAGAAACTGCGTAAACGCAGCGACGGGCTCACGCACCGTCACCAAGGTGTTTTCGATGGCTGAGGCGCCGTAACCTAACGACATGCCACACACGACTTGTTCAATCTCCGGAATCTGTAACTCACGACGCAACACCTCGTGTGCATTGGCAATCGCCGCTTGCGGACAGGTATCCAAGCCTTTTGCACGTGCCGCTAACATCAGGTTTTGTAGAAACATGCCGTAATCAAGAAACGCGCCCGTCGACAAATCACGATCCATCGTAAAAATTAAGCCAATTGGTGCATCAAAAAATTTGTAGTTGCGCGCGTGTTGATTCGCCATTCCGGATTTATCTTCGCGCTTGAGTCCAAGCAATGCGTATAAATCCCAACCCACTTTACGTCTGCGCGCCAAATACGGATCGCGCCATTGGGTCGGGTAATAATCGTACGGCGGCTTCATTTCACCTTCGCCACTTTGTGCAACTTGTGCCAGCATGGCTTGCACCACACGTTCACGCATTTCGCCAGCGATGACGCGAACCTTCCAGGGCTGCACGTTGGTGCCAGATGGCGCGCGACTGGCGAGCGCTAACAACTCTTCGATGAGCGCACGTGACACAGGGCGATCACTAAACGCACGCAAGCTACGTCGCGACAAGATGGCTTCCTCTGTGGTGCGTGCGGGTACCCCAGGGGCGTATGGGGTTGGCCCAGCCGCCGGATCAATCAACGCGTGTCCAATTGTGCTCAAAAGCCACTCCTGTTTCGTCAATGAACGTGGCCGCAGCCACAACGAACCGCGATAATACCGGCATGACCTCGATCCCGCCCAATCCCCATGCAAACGCGCAACTTGCGCAGTTTCGCGAAATCCTCGGCCCTGCCCATGTGCTCACTGGTGCTGATGCTGCGCCCTTTTGCACCGATTGGCGCCGCGCGTATACCGGTGAGGCTTTGGCTGTGCTGCGGCCCGCAAGTACTGAAGAAGTGTCGCGCTGTGTCGCTTTATGTGCAGAACACGGTCTCGCCATCGTGCCGCAATCGGGTAACACCAGCTTAGTTGGCGGATCGGTTCCGCTTAGCCAAACAAACAAGCGACCAGAGGTGGTGATATCGCTCTCGCGAATGCAGCGCATTCGCGAACTCGATGCGCTCAACGACACCATGACGGTTGAAGCAGGCTGCGTACTCCAAACCCTACAAGAGGCCGCGGATGCAGCGGATCGTTTGTTTCCGCTTTCCTTAGCCGCTGAGGGGAGTTGCCAAATCGGCGGCAACTTATCGACCAATGCAGGCGGTGTTGGCGTCTTGCGTTATGGCAACACGCGTGATTTGTGTCTCGGACTCGAAGTTGTGTTGCCAGACGGCCAGATTTGGCATGGCCTAAAAGGCTTGCGTAAAAATAATACCGGCTATGACTTAAAGCATTTGTTCATCGGCGCAGAAGGCACCTTAGGCATCATCACCGCAGCCGTGATGAAACTGTTTCCTAAACCCAGTGCTTCTGTCACCGCTTGGATTGCACTCGAGAGCCCGCAAGCCGCCGTCGAGTTACTGGCCGCGTTACGCGCACGTATGGGTGACCGACTCACTGCGTTTGAACTCATTTCACGCGTCTGTCTCACATCGGTGATGGCATTTCGACCAGGCACGCCCGATCCCTTGTCACAGCCGTATCACTGGTATGTATTGGCCGAAGCCACCGATGGCGGTACACAAGAAGCGCTCATGGCACGAACGGAATCTGCATTAAGTGAATGTATTGATGCGGGTCTGATTCACGATGTGGCACTTGCTTCAAGTACGGCGCAAGCACAAGCCCTATGGAATATTCGCGAAACCATTCCAGAGGCACAATTTTCAAATGTGAAGCACGATATTTCGGTGCCGATCTCGTGCATTGGCCAACTCGTCGACGAGGGGATGGATGTACTGCGCCAAGCGTTTCCCAGCTGCGTGGGCTATATTTTTGGACACATCGGCGATGGTAATTTGCACTACAACATTGGTATGCCATCAACCGAAGAAACCCAAGCGCTGATCGCACGTCGCGCAGAAGTGAATGCGGTGCTCTATGCCGTGGTTGAAAAACTCAATGGCTCGATCTCTGCCGAACACGGCTTGGGTCAGCTCAAACGCGAAGAAATTCAGCATCACAAGAGTGCGCTTGAACTCACACTCATGAAGCAAATTAAAGCAGCACTTGATCCAAACGCACGAATGAATCCGGGCAAAGTGCTATAAACGACACCGCGCGTCGGGTGTGCTTTGATGTAATGCGTTGGGATGCTCTAACCATGCCGACGACCATCACCAACACATGGCCGGTTAAGGTTGTCGCTTAGCGAAAAATGGCTGCGCACTTTTCTCAGAAAGTACGCGACCTTGTAGCCCACCTTGAGCGAGGGCTTCGGCCTCAAATTGCACTGTTACACGCTGGCCATCGCGCATGACTTCAGCCTGCCAGCGCACCTGGGTACCCTGCAAACGTGCTGACTCAAATTGAACTGGCTGACCATTTAGCGAGCCTTCGATTTCAATTTCCTGAAAATTCTGATGCACAGTGAATTGCCATTGTCCGAAGCCATCTTGCGCAAGATAACGGCCACGCAAATTCATTGGCACTATCCAGAGCATGATTTGTGCAGAATCACCAACGCCATAGTGCCGCGCTTGGACCGCGACTTGCTCCATTTGATCCGGCTTCCAGCTGGGAAAATAAAACGCGTGTGTGACCACACGCGCGCCTGGTCGCAACTCGGTCATGAGCTTTGGCATCAGACGTGACATCAATGAAGGCAATAAAAAAACCGTGACTACACTGGCTGATGACAAATCGGCTTGCAGCACATCTTGCACACGAAATTCGGTGCGCTGCGCCACACCGGCTTCCAATGCCAGACGTTGACTGAGCTGCACCAGCGCAGGGTCGAGTTCTAGACCCACACCACGCGCGCCCATTGTGGCCGCTGCGATTGGGATACGCCCATCTCCCGAACCCAAGTCAAAGACCACATCGCCTGGCCCGGTCTTGGCCAAGAGGAGCATGCGTTGCACCACTTCAAGTGGTGTGGTGACAAACGGCGCGCGTTCTGTGCTTTCAGATTGCGCGGATGCTGTGATCACTGAAAAAAATAAATAGATGAATAACAACCCACCACGTATAAAACAAGAATACGGAGACAAGAAAAAAATCGGTTGGGATGTCGGCATTTATTTATTTTTTAAAGGGATACACAAGGGACGCAAAAAGGTTGCGAAAGGGGATGCACTAGAAACGCCAAAGGCCTGCAGTTTCCCACAGGCCTTTGGTGCGCCAAGCCGCGAAACGCGGCGTTGAACGATTACTGCGCAGCCTTTTTGGCTTTCTTGGCTTTCTTGGCTTTCTTGCCTTTGGCTGGTGTGGCTTCGCCAGCAGGAGCGGCAGCCGGTGCAGCGGGCGCGGCAGCAGGAGCGGCCGGTGCAGCTGGCGCTGGGGCTGGGGCTTGCGCCAATACGCTGGCAGTAAAAGCTGAGGCGATCAGGGCAACAACGAGTTTTTGCTTGAACATTTCAGTGGTCCTCCTGGGACTAAATGGGAAACGAACCCAAACGGGCTCGATTGAATTAACGCGTTAAGCCTATCACGGTTGACCGATACGATCCGACATCGCTTGAGCGGTCCAGATGAAACGCCCAGATCTGCAGGTGCGCAACGTTAGATCCGTTCAAATTCGCCCGCGATCAGCTTACGGCGCAAGATTTTTCCGACAGGTGACTTCGGTACCGCTTTAACAAAAACATACTCGCGCGGTCGTTTGTAGTTGGGTAACGCAGACTGACGACAATAATCATCCAAACCAGCAGCATCCACCTGCGCTTTGGTTTTAATAAATGCCACCACTTTTTGTCCCCATCGCGGATCAGGCAAGCCTGCCACCGCAACCTCATCCACGGCTGGATGAAACGACAACACCGATTCAATATCAACTGGCGAGATGTTTTCCCCCCCGGAAATGATCATGTCATCGACCCGACCGGTTACGAATAAATCACCATCGGCATCCATATAACCAGTGTCTCCGGTGAAGTACCAACCCGCACGCAATGCTTTTGCATCCGCATCGGGACGTTTCCAGTAGCCTTCAAACGCTTCATCGCCAGCTAGGTCGGCGATGATTTGACCCTCTTCACCAGGAGCAACGCAATCGGTCGGGCCGCGCTTTGCGCCATCGACATCCAGCTGCACGACCCGAATACGTGCGCTGTAACCAGCACGGCCAGCGCTGCCGGGTTTGCGTGGTGCGTCTTGATCGATACTAAACGTGTACACCTCAGACGATCCGTAATGGTTCACAAACAGCTGCGGTTGAAATGCAGCCTCCAGTCGTTGTAACAACGCATCAGCCATGGGCGCACCCGCAAAGCCCAAGGTACGCACCGAACGAATATCGGTCTGCGCAAAAGCCGGATCGGCCAATAAATCGTGATATAGGGTCGGCACTAAAAATAAATTGGTGATGCGTTCTGCAGCTATTAAGCGCAGTGTCGCGGCGGTGTCGAAGCGTGGCAAACAAACGATCGCGCCGTCCACCAACGCACTGGCTAATAAAGATCGTACTCCCATGGTGTGATACATCGGCATGACACCCAAAGACACTTCGCCAATGCGATAGCGATACTGCGCCACTTGCGCTAAGGCTGCCGCACGTTCTGCGCGATGTCGCCGTGGCACGCCTTTGGGTTTACCCGTGGTACCCGAGGTGTAGAGCATCAACGACCAATCTTCTGCGCGAGCCAAACAATCGCTCAGCGGCGTAGCGCTCAGGAGCGAATCAAAACTCAGCGTACCACCCGCAGCACCAAGCGCCGCAATGCGCGGTAAGTTTGCGCAGGCCTCACTTTGTGCAACGGCCTCCGCACTGGCGGGTTCGAACACAATGGCACGAGCCTCCGCATCAAGCACGCAGTAATCAATTTCATCGCCCTTCGCGCGCCAATTGAGTGGTGTCACGATCACACCAAGAAATTGACAGGCCCAATGCAATGTCGCCATCTCCCAGCGATTTTGCATCGCGACCACCAAGTGATCATTGCGCTTGAGTCCAAGCTGGGCCAGTCCTCCGGCCACTGCGCGAATACGGGTTAACCACTGCGCATAGGTGAATCGCGTCTGACCATCGACCACAGCCAGCGCATCAGGTCGACGTTCAACACTTTGCAAAAATGTCGTGCCTAAATCTAACATCGCGTTCTCTCCCTACAACGTCTTATTCTTGATCGCGCATTCAAACAGCGATCGCAGCCACTAAACGCTCGCGGTCTGACGCAGATTGCGCTTGTCCTTCAAACACAACCGTGCCGCGCTCTAGCGCAACAATACGATCGCACACCGGCATGGCACGCATCACATTTTGTTCCACCAACAAAATCGATACGCCCTCGGCACGCAAGCTGGCGATCAGTTGAAAAATCTCATCGACAATCATCGGCGCCAACCCCTCCGTGGGTTCATCGATCAACAATAAGCGTGGCGTACCAACCAGCACCCGTGCAATTGCCAGCATTTGTTGTTCACCACCAGACAAGGTGGTCCCCATTTGATGCCGGCGCTCCGCCAATCGAGGAAAGCGCGAAAACGTTTGATCGAGAGCGTGCTGTGCGGCAGCCCGCGATCGATGTGGTGCTTGCATCAAACCAAGACGAAGATTTTCTTCTACGCTAAGACCCGGAAAAATTCGTCGGTCTTCTGGCACGAGGCCAATGCCCTGTCGACAAATACGGTCGGGCGTCAAACCCGCGATCGATACGCCATTGAAGGTCATGCTGCCTTGCGTGGGGACCACCCAACCGGCAATGGTTTTGATCAGTGTGCTTTTGCCGACTCCGTTGCGACCAAACAGACCCAACACTTCGCCTGCACCCAATTGCAACGAGACGCCTTGCAAAATATGCGATAGGCCATAGTAAGTATGAATCGCGTCCAGGCTTAGCATGTTGGTGCTCCACCCAAATACGCGCGCTGCACAGCCGCGTTATCGCGCACCGCTTGCGGTGTGCCTTCGGCTAATTTTTGACCTTGATGCATCACGACCACATGATCAGAAAGATTCATCACTACATCGATATCATGCTCGATCAACAAAATCGTCAATTGGCCCGCCAGTCCCCGAATCATGTCTGCAGTTGCTTGCGTATCCCCGTGCGACATGCCTTGTGTCGGCTCATCAAGCAGCAATACCTTGGGTTGACTGGCCAAGGCCACCGCAATTTCTAGGCGTCGTTGTTCACCGTGTGAAAGATGGCCGGCCAAGGTGGTTGCGTGCGCTTGCAAACCAAAGCGCTCGAGCAAAGCCTCTGCTCCTTCACGTGCTAACACGCTGCGCGATACTGGCAAGAAAGCGTGCCACAGCGGTTCTTGTCGCTGTGCCGCTAAACGCAGATTTTCGTACACCGACAACTCAAAAAAAAGATTGGTGATCTGGAATGAACGCGCTAAGCCCGCACGTAGTAAACGTTCAGTCGGCCAACGACTCACCTCCACGCCATCTAACATCACGCGACCTCGGTCGGCGCGCAACGCACCAGAGATCAAATTAAACAACGTACTTTTACCAGCGCCGTTTGGTCCAATAATTGAGGTGATGTGTCCGCGCGTGGCACGAAACGACACATCTTCGACGGCAGCGAGTGCACCGAATCGAATCGATAATGACTGCACCGCTAACATCAATGACCCGCGTCTTTCTTGGTCAGCGAAGCGTTGGACGCTTCACCCGCAAAATATCGGCGCAGACGTGGTAGCACGGCACCCGCAAACCCTTTGGGTAAAAAAATCACCGACAACATAAAGAGCGCACCAATGATCATTAAGTGGTGCTCAGTCCAAGTGCCGATCACAGACTTGAGTCCCGTTAATAACGCCGCACCGTACAGCGGCCCAATCAAGGTACCCACGCCACCCAAAATCACCATGATCACGGCATTGCCGGAGGTTTGAAAGGTCAACAATTCAGGCGACACCAAGCCACGTAACATCGGATACAACGCACCGCATAGCGCAGCCACGATCGCGGCCATCACAAAGGCTGCGAGCTTCACGCGCCAGGGCGCAAAGCCCAAAAAAGGTACCCGAGATTCATTGACGCGAACCGCGACCAGTAAGCGTCCAAGCGGCGTACGCATCCACCAAGCGAGAAAACAATACAGCAACATCACAAAAATCAGCGTCAGCAGAAAAAAACTACCCGGTGAACTCGCCGATACCGTCAATAAACCCAGCGGTATATCAATTTGCGGAACACCAATAATGCCATCGGAGCCACCCAATTCACGCGTGTTGTAGACCGCCTTAAACACCACCTGCGCTAACCCAAAGGTGATCAGTGCAAAGTACACCCCACGTGCACGAATGAACACCACGCCGGCTAATAAACCCACGAGTGTTGCGACGCACAGCGTCGCTCCCATCGCTAACCAAAATGAGGGCGTTTCTTTTAAAACCAACGCAGATACATACGCACCCAAGCCAAAAAAAAGTGCGTGTCCGAGTGTGAGTAATCCCGCGTAGCCAAGCAATACATCCACGGCCATCGCCACACCACCAAGAATCAGTGCTTCGGTGGCCAAGCGAAAGAAGAACGTATCGCCGCGTACCAACGCCACCGCGGCAAACGTGAGCGCGAATAAAACAAACAGTGCGGCAAGTACCGCGCGACTAATCCGTTCAGCGCGTTCGCTGGCTGCAACGGCAAGGCGTACCGAATCACCCATGACCTAACCTACCCGCCAAGCCCTGCGGTCGCACAATCAAAAACAACACCATGATGCCAAACACCAAGGGCTCGCTCCACACCGGCGAAATAAACAGGCTTGAAATCGATTGCACTTGCGTAAGTAACAGGCCTGCAATCACCGCGCCTTTGATTGATCCCATGCCGCCCACAATGACGACGGTGAAGGCCATCAAAATAAAATCTTTACCCATGGTTGGAAACACCGAATAAATCGGCGCCAACAACACACCCGACAAACCAGCTAAGGCCACACCAAACGCAAAAGTCCCTGCATACACGCGCTCTACCGGAACGCCCAGTGAAGCCGCCATGTGCTTATCCCAAGCTGCCGCACGCACCATCGCACCTAAGCGTGTGCGATAGACCAACATCCAAACGGCAACAATAATGCAGCTGCCCGCCACTATTAAGAACACGCGATAGTTGGGCAGCATGATGCCGAACAATTCGCTCGCGCCAGGAATCGGTGATTCGGGTTTATACGGATTGGGGCCGTAACCGAGCTTGAATAAATCCTCGGTAATGATCGCTAAACCAAAGGTGAGCAGTAGCGTGAGGATGTGTCGATCTTTGCTATGAAACACGCGTTGAATCAAGGTGCGCTCGGTGAAGTAACCAATCGCTGCCATCAATAACGGCACCAAGACCAAACAAAACCAAAAATTCACGCCTTGCCCGGCCAGAGTCACCGCAAGGTATGCACCCAACGCATAGAACTCACCATGGGACATATTGATGACATCAAGCAGCCCAAAAATAATCGTGAGCCCTAAGGCCATCAACACCACCGCCATCCCAATCGCTAAGCCATTGGCAATTTGCGGGCCATAAATAAACTGTAGTGACTCAAGCAATTCGTTCATACACGCGCCACCATGCATCGAATGGGTGTGAAGTGGTGTGTCGCGTGCTGCATGCACCGTCCAACCTGCACATACAACACGCTGACACGTTCCATCGTGCTAAACAATTAAAACCGAGTGCACGTATCAGGACCCACGGCAGCCTCACCAGGGACCTTGGCAATGATCTGGAACTTGCCGTTCGTCACTTTTACTGCATACATATCCTGCACGGCTTGATGGTCACCGGCGCGCATGAGCTTTTTACCTTGCGGCGTTTGCCATTCCAATCCGCGCATCGCCGCACGCAGCTTTTCGGTGTCGGTGGTACCGGCTTTTTCAACCGCAGCTTTGTAGAAATACACCACACCATAGGAGTCCACGCCGTATAAATCGGGTTCGTTCTTCCAGGCCGCTTTAAAGTCAGCCACAAACTTGCGGTTCTCGGCTGTGTCGATGTCCGCAGAGTACGCCGCGCCAGTCACATACCCTTCGGCTGCTTTACCAATCGCACCCATGTTTTGCGCCGTCACTGTCCCGGCTGCGCCGACAATTTGCATCGTCTTGGCTAAACCAAATTCAGACAGTTGGTTTAAAAAGCGCACGGTGTCGTTACCTGCCACCGAGGTGTACAACACTTGCGGTTTTGCAGCACGCATTTGACCAAAGTAGGGTGAGTAATCTTTGTTATCTAATGGAGCGTAAATTTCACCCACCGATTTACCACCACGCTTTTCTGCTGCAGATTTAAATGCAGCCACCGTACTGCGGCCCATTTCGTAATCGGGGCCCAGATAAAACACCGAGGGGCTGGGTTTTTCTTTCACCATCCACTCCACCAATGCCGCAGATTGCATGCCGGCCTTGGCATTCACACGAAACATATTGGGCGAGCACTTGTCGCCAGTAATGGCATCTGAAAACGACACCGTCGTCGCCGCTAAACGCTGGTTACGTTCAGCCACCTGACCCACGGCTAAGGTCGAACCGGAGTTGACGGTCCCCGTTAAAAAATCAACCTTGGTAACTTGAAATAATTTTTCAGCCTTTTGTACCGCGACGTTGGGGTTGGCTTCTTCATCTTCGTAGATAGCTTCAATTTTTCTACCCATGATGCCGCCCTTGTCGTTGATCTCTTTAACGGCAAGATCAATACCCCACTTCACTTGCTGACCAATCCCCGCGTAGGTGCCGGTGAGTGGTGTGACCACACCAATGCGTATCGGTGCAGCTTGGGCATACAGTGCGCTAGATGCAGTGAGCGTCAAACAGGCAAGCGCAAACGCCGCCGCTAAGGGAGTGTGACGCAGTTGTCGTTGTTTCATCAGAGTCTCCTAAAATGACAGAACAATGGGTGGCTCTTAAAGGCCACTTAATCAAAGATCGCTAAAAAGTTAATCGCTCAATTGATGAGCGCAAGATTATTGCCCCGTGTATTTAGCTTTGCGTTTTTCAAAGAACGCGTGCGCACCTTCACGATAATCATCCGAGTCGCGTAGTTTTTCATACGCATGCCCTTCTAAATCAAAGCTAGCCTCGAGACTGGAATCCTCCCCTTGATTCAATACACGCTTCAAGGTTTTAAGTGCCAGCGGTGATAAGGCATTGAGCTTAGCGGCATAGCTTTCAATGGCTTTATCCATTGCAGCGCTGTCTTCGACCACTTCAGTGATCAAACCCCAAGCATGCGCTTCAGGCGCAGGCAAGCGACGGCCCATTAACACCATGTCTTTTGCGCGACCCATGCCAACCATCCGAAGCACACGCATGCTGCCGCCGGAACCCGGCATCTGACCAATCGTGATTTCTGGCAAGGCCACTAAGGTTTCTTTGGTGGCTAAACGAAAATCGCAAGCCAACGCCAATTCCCAGCCCACACCAAACGCGTATTTCTCAAGCGCCGCGATCACAGGTTTAGGGCAGCGCTCTGGGGCGCCAATATTCCACGCTAAATGCGACATCCCATCACGCGGCACATCAAAAAAACCACGCACATCACCGCCTGAGGTGTACACCCCATTGGCACCACGAATCACGATCACACCCACTTCTGGATCACGACCTAACTCTTCAAACAGCGCACCGATTTGTTGACGCGCTTTATACGACACGATATTGAGTGGCGGACGATCGAGGGTGAGCGTGGCAATACGCTTAGTGGTATCAACGTGTAAACGCATGCCATCGAGCTGGGACAGCAATTCACCGCGTTGTTTGGCATATTTCTCTATCATTGAAGCTCCTTCATTGACCAAGGGTCGGGTTAAGTAATTAAGTCGTGAAGTCGTTGAGTCGTTACGTCGTTAAGTAGAAGCAGCGACTGCAGGTGCGCGACGTAACTGCTCAGCGGCATCCAAAATTGCAGCGACAATGGGCGCATAGCCCGTACAGCGACAAATGTGACCGGAGAGCATGTCTTTGACCGCTTCTTCGCTGGGCGCAGGCACTTCGGCCAAAAACTGGGTGACCGACATCAAAATACCTGCGGTACAAAAACCACACTGCAACGCGTGATGTCGATGAAACGCCTGCTGTACCACATTGAGCACACCGTCATCGGCTAAGCCCTCGACCGTACGGATCTGGGCGCCATCACACTCCACCGCGTACTGCATACAACTGCGTACGGCGCGACCGTCAATCAAGACGGTACAAGCACCACACACGCCATGCTCGCAACCGACGTGCGTGCCATACAGTTTTAATTCGTGGCGTAAAAAGTCGCTCAACAACATCCGTGGCTCAGCCTTACCTTGACGTACAGCGGCGTTCACGGTGAGCGCAATCGCGTGTGTTTGATCTGCTTTACGTCGCAACATATCAGCGTCCACCTACCGATTGAAATGCTTGTTGAATCACTTGTGCACCCAGCGTTTGTACTAACGCACGCCGATAATCAGCGCTTGCTTTAATGTCGCTCATTGGTGAACAGGCCTGCGCTGCGGCATGCGCAATGTGTTGTGCTAATTGTGCATCAGCGCGTTGCCCGATAAAACGCGACACATCGGCCAACACCGGTCGACTTTCTACACCACCCAACCCGACGCGTAAGGCTTTCAGTGTGCCATCTGCTGACAACTGTACTTGCGCAGCACAAGCAACGATCGCGAAATCGCCGTGACGTTGCGCGATCTCACCAAATCCGTTGCCGCATTGTGTAGACACGATG